>JAFADT010000027.1 GCA_023424585.1 Pseudomonadota bacterium | reverse complement strand
CGCGCCGCCTGGGCCTTCGCGCGCGCCTGCTCCAGGCCGGACGTCGCCCCGGCGGGAGCGGCCACGAGCAGGCACAGGAGGAGGGGGAGGACACGCGACATCATCGGGGGATACCGTCAGCAAGGCGGATGCCAGTCCTTCCCTCCTACCCCGTTCCCGGGTCCGACGGAAAGCGCCCTGGTTCCGGGCACCTGCACGGGCAGGGTGGGGTGGGGTGGGTGGGCCGGACGGTGGAAAGTCACGGGGCCCGGGCGCGGGTGACGGATTTCCGAGGCCCCGGGGCGCCGGGGCCCGCGCGCGCCTCGCGGGTGCCTACGCCTCCTCGGGGCGCTCGCCGCGGGGCAGGAAGCCGTACTTCTCCAGCTTGTAGTACAGCGCGGAGGTCTTGATGCCCAGCAGGCGGGCGGTCTCCGTCTTCACGCCGCCGGCCTTCTCGTAGGCGCGGGCGATGAGCTGGCGCTCCAGGTCCTCCAGGATCTCCGGCAGGGGGCGGTCGCCCTGGGGCACGGGCAGCCCCGCGTCCATGCGCGGCGTCTGGCCGGCCAGGTGGGGGGGCAGGTCCTGCGGGGTGAGCGTGTCGCCCTCGGCGAAGACGAGCGCCTGCTCCATCACGTTCTCCAGCTCGCGCACGTTGCCGGGCCACGCGTGGCGGGCCAGGGCGTGCAGCGCCGCGTCGTCGATGCCGGTGACGCGCCGGTTGACCCGGGGGGCGTGCTTGGCGACGAAGTGGCGCGCGAGCGCGGGCAGGTCCTCGGGGCGCTCGCGCAGGGGCGGCAGGGTGAGCGGGACGATGTGCAGCCGGTAGTAGAGGTCCTCGCGGAAGCGGCCCGCCTTCACCTCCGCCTGGAGGTCGCGGTGCGTGGCGCTCACCACGCGCACGTCCACCTTGAGCGTCTCCTCGCCGCCCACGCGCTGAAGCTCCTTCTCCTGGAGCACGCGCAGGAGCTTCGTCTGCACGGAGGCGGGAATCTCCCCAATCTCGTCCAGGAAGAGGGTGCCGCCGTCGGCCAGCTCGAAGCGGCCCAGCTTGCGCTTCACCGCGCCGGTGAAGGCGCCGCGCTCGTGGCCGAACAGCTCGCTCTCCAGCAGCGTCTCCGCCAGCGCCGCGCAGTGCACCACGACGAAGGGGCCGTCCTTGCGTGGGGAGCGCTGGTGGATCATCCGGGCGACCAGCTCCTTGCCGGTGCCGCTCTCGCCGCGCACCAGCACGGTGGCGTCGCTCGCGGCCACCTTGCGCACCTGGGCGAGCAGCTTCTGCATGGGCTCGCTGTCGCCCACGAGGTCGCGGTGGGTGAGGGCGGCGTCGGCGTCGTGCGCGTCCGTGCGGGCGGTGAGGCGCTCCACCTGGCGGCGCGTGGCGGACAGCTCCAGCCCCTTGTCCACCTTGGCGCGCAGCACCTCCGGCGGGAAGGGCTTGGTGATGAAGTCGTAGGCGCCCTCCTGCATGGCCTGCACGGCCGTCTCGATGGTGCCGAACGCGGTCACCACCATGACGACGGCGCCAGGGTCCGCCTGCTTGAGGGCGCGCGTCACGGCGATGCCGTCCATGCCGTCCATCTTCAGGTCCGTGACCACCAGGTCGAAGGGGCCCTTCTTGTACGCGGCGAGCCCGTCCACCCCGCTCCTCACCGCGGCCACGGTGTGGCCGGAGCGGGTGAGGGTGACGGTCATGCCCTCGCGGAGGGTGTCGTGGTCGTCGATGACGAGGATGCGGGCCATGCGCCTGCTCGGGGAGGAAGGGTGGGGTGCCGCGGCTGGGTTGGCGGCGGAGTGCACACGCCGGGCCACCCTACACCGGACCCGAGGGGACGCACGTGGGGGCCCCGTGAAAGCGCTGGCGTCCAGGGCCGGGCGGGTGTCTATCCCGGCGCATGGCCCCCGCCCCCGCTGCCCTCGTAGCCCTGCTCGCGCGCCACGTCCCCACGGACGACAAGGAGCGCGAGGACCTGGCGCGCATGCGCCACTTCGCCACGTCGCTGGAGGCGCCGTTCTCCCGTTCCCAGGCGGAGGCGCACTTCACCGGCAGCGCGGTGGTGGTGGACGCGGCGGGAGGACGGGTGGCGCTGCTGCACCACGCGAAGCTCCAGCGCTGGTTGCAGCCCGGCGGACACGCGGAGGCCGGGGACGGCGGCGACATGGAGGCCACCGCGCTGCGCGAGGCCCGCGAGGAGACGGGCTGCCGCGTGCACCTGCACCCCACCGCGCCGCGACCGCTGGACGTGGACGTTCACGTCATCCCCGCGCGCAAGGACGAGCCCGAGCACCGGCACCTGGATGTCCGCTACCTGGTGGTGGCGGAAGACCCGGAGGCGCTCGCGCATGATCCGGCGGAGTCGTTCGGCATCCAGTGGCTGGGCTGGGACGAAGCGCTGACGCGCGCGGACGAGGCACCGCTGCGCCGCATGCTGCTCAAGGCCCGCGCCCTGGTTCAGCCGGGGGGCCAATGACGCTCACGGTGTGAGGGGCGAGCGCGCCGGGGCTGGAGCGGCGGGTGTCGCGGCTCGGAGCCCCTCAGCGTGCAAGCGCCGCCGCAGCAGGCTCGGGAGCAGGGCAGGGCAGCGACAGGGTGAAGACGGTCTCGCCGGGCGTGGAGCGCAGGGACAGCTCGCCGCCGTGGGCGCGGACGATCTTTCGCGCGAGCGGCAGCCCCAGGCCGGTGCCCTGCTCGCGGGTGGTGAAGAAGGGCTCGAAGATGCGCTCGCGCTCGGCTTCGGGCACGCCCGGGCCCGCGTCCTGGACGTCGATGGTGTAGCGCCCGTCGCGCGCCTCGCCGCGAACGCGCACGTGGCTGCCGGCGGGCGCGGCCTGCACGGCGTTCTTCACCAGGTTCACGAGCGCGGCGGTCAGCAGGCTGCCGTCCGCCTCCAGGTGCGCGGGCGCGGCGGTCACGTCCAGGGCCACGCCCTTGGTTCGCGCCTCCGCGGAGAGCAGCTCGCACGCGTTGGAGACCAGGTCCGGCGCTTCCATGGGCGCGCGCGCCAGCGGCTGCTCACGGGCGAAGGCGAGGAAGTCCTCGACGATGCGCTGGAGGTAGGCGACCTCGCGCTGGATGCGCTCCACGTGGCCGCGCGCGTCCGCGTGGGCGCCTGCGCGCAGGTCCTCCTGGAGGAGGCCGGAGAAGAGCGCGATGCCGCCCAGCGGGTTTCGCACCTCGTGGGCCACGCCCGCGAGCATGAGCTTGAGCTGCCGGTCCCGGCTCTCCAGCGCGCCGCGCATGACCTCCAGCTCGCGCGCGAGCACGCCGATCTCACGGGTGGGCTCCGGCGGCACGGGGGTGGTCAGGTCGCCCCGGCCAATGCGCAGCGCGGAGTCCATCAGCCGCCGCAGCGGCCCGGCCAGCCCCCGGGCGGTGATGACGGCGATGATGGCGAGCACGGCGAGCGCCACGGCGCTGGCCATGACGAACGTCCGCCACAGCCGGCGCAGGGGGCCGAAGAAGGCCGCGCTGCCCTCCACGCCGATGGCGCCCACCACCTGGCCGTCCTGGACCACGGGCGCGTAGCCCGTCTTGTAGAGCAGCCCGTCGGAGCCGGTGAAGAGCACCTGGCTGGCGGCGCGCCTGCCGGCGAGGACGCGCGTCAGCTCCAGCCGGTCGCGCGCGAGGTCCGGGACCTCGGTGCCCACGGGCAGGTTGC
>JAFADT010000955.1 GCA_023424585.1 Pseudomonadota bacterium | reverse complement strand
CCCCGGCGCCTGCCCCCGCCGCGCACCGGGCAGGCCCCGGCGCGGGGCGCGCGAGTGACGCCCCCACGGCATCCGGCCCGGATTCCGGTGGCCCGACCAGGGGCGTTGCTCTATGGGGGAGGCGTGCTCCACCGTCAGTTCCTGGACCATGCGAAGGCCGTGGCCCGCTTCGCGCCCGTGCGGCCCGCGGTGAAGGCGGGCCTCCGGGCCGCGCTCGCGTTCTTCGTCCCCACCCTCGTGGGCACCGCGCTGCACCTGCCCGGCACCCTGTGGCTCGCGATCGGCGGCTTCAACACGTCCTTCGTGGACAAGGGCGGCTCCTACCACGCCCGCTTCCGCGCGATGGGCGGCACGGCGCTGGCCGCGGCGGCGGCCGCGGTGGTGGGCGGCCTGGCGGGGATGCACCCGGCCCTGGCCATCCCCGCCACCCTGCTGTGGGTGACGGCGTTCAGCTTCGCGGGCGTGTACGGCCCCGCGGCGAACATCACCGGCAACATCGCCGCCACCACCTTCGTCATCGCGCTGGCCCTGCCCGCGACCGGCGTCGTGCCCGCGCTGGAGTCCGGCGCGGCCGTGCTGGGCGGCTCCGCGTGGGCCATGCTGCTGTCACTGGTGCTCTGGCCCATCCGCCCCTACCGGCCCGCGCGCAAGGCGGTGGCGGCGTGCTTCGACGCGGTGGCGGACTACGCGGAGGGGCTGTCGCGCACGGTGCAGGGCGCGCGCGAGGACGCCTGGCAGGCGCTCATCCAGGAGCAGCACGGGCGCATCCGCGAGCTGCTGGAGGTGGCGCGCACCACGCTCGCGGCCACGCGCCAGGGCCGGGGCGAGCGCGGCCGGGGCGAGCGGCTGCTGGTGCTCCTGGAGTCCGCGGACGCGATGTTCATGGGGCTCATCGCCCTGGGCGAACAGCTGGAGAGCCTGGGCCCGCCGGTGAGCGGCCCCGCGGGAGATCCTCGCGCGGCGGTGGCCGTGGCGCTGCTGGACTGCGCGAACACGGCCCGGGACCTGGTGCGGCTGGTGGAGCAGGAGGGCCGCAGCCGCAGGCCCCAGCCGGAGTGGGACGGGCGGGCGCTGCGCGACGCGGTCGGAGACCTGGACGCGCGGGGCCTGATGACGCGCCTGGAGCGGGCGCGGCTGTCGGACATCGCGCGGCTGCTCACGGAGCTGCGTCAGCGCGCGGACGTGGCGCTGGACACCGCGTGCCGGCTGCCCGGCCCGCCCTCGAAGGCCCCGCCCCCGGCGCGCGCGCTGGCCGAGGAGTCCCACGCCTCCCTGCTGGACCCCGTGCGCGCGCACCTCACGCTGGACTCGGAGGTGCTGCGGCACGCGCTGCGCGCGGGGATCACCAC
The DNA here is from genome assembly GCA_023424585.1 of Pseudomonadota bacterium. Lineage (GTDB taxonomy): Bacteria > Myxococcota > Myxococcia > Myxococcales > Myxococcaceae > Corallococcus. Next base: position 6,129 of record JAFADT010000955.1, on the reverse strand, counting down.
CACGGTGGCGGTCTATGTGGCCAGCGTGTTCCGGCCGAACCACAGCTACTGGGTGACCATCACCGTCCTGACCATCATGCAGCCGTACACCGGGCCCACCTTCCTCAAGGCGCTCCAACGCGTGCTGGGGACGGTGGTGGGAGGACTGCTGGCCATCGCCGTGTCGTCGTGGCTCCAGAACCCGCACGCGATGCAGGGCCTGTTGTTCTGCACGGCCGCCCTGTGCGTGAGCCTCATCCCGCTCAACTACGGGCTCTACACCATCTTCGCCACGCTCACCTTCGTGCTGCTGGCGGAGATGGGCAGCGGGGACTGGACGCTGGCGCCGGTGCGCATCGTCAACACGCTCATCGGCGGCGGGCTGGCGCTCGCGGGGACCTTCTTCCTGTGGCAGCGCTCGGAGCACCAGCGCTTCCCGTCGCAGGTGGCGGACGCGCTGCGCGCGGACCGCGAGTTCTTCGGCGTGCTGGCCCGCGCGTGGCAGCGGGGCGGACCGCCGGACGCGGCGGCGCTGGTGGAGGTGCGCCGCAAGCTGGGGCTGGCCACCATCAACGCGGAGACGTCCTTCCAGCGCCTGCTCACCGAGCCGCGCTGGCGCACGGAGGCCGTGGAGCCGCAGATGACGCTGCTCGCCTTCACCCGGCGCTTCGCCGCCGTCTGCACCCTGCTCGCGTCGCGGCGCTCCGTGCCCACCACCCCGGCGGTGCAGGAGGCCCTGTCGCGCTTCGCGCGCGCCATGGACGCGAGCATGGAGGACCTGGCGGACGCGGTGCACCACGGCCGCCGCCCCAAGCCCCTGCCCGCCTTCGACGCGCTCATCGGCTGGAACGTCCCCCACCCGGACGCGGCTGGAGCGGCCCTGGGCGCCGAGGCCCCCCTGCTCCAGTCCCAGCTCGAGCGCCTCACGCGCCAGCTCACCGTGCTCCATACCGCCGCCCTCCGCCTCCTGGAGGCCCCGCCCGTCGACACGCGCGAGGCACGGCCCTCCACGGTCAACGAGCCTTAGCGGCGGGTGTCGCGCCACCTCGGCGAGGTGCTGGACGTCATGGACGGGAGCGGCGACGGGGCCGCCGCCCCGCGGCGGAGCGGGTCCAGCAACGACGGCCAGCGGCTCCGCCCGGAGGTCATGCCCTGCTCAGGGCACCGTCGCCAGGAAGCCGTCCAGCAGCGCGTTGACCTGCTCCGGCGCGTCCAGCTGCACCCAGTGCCCCGTGCCCGTCACGCGCTTCGACGGAAGGCTCGGGACGAGCATGTGGTACGCACCGGGGGTCTCATTGAGCGGCGTGATGACGGACAGGGCCGGCCCCGGATAGCGCTTCAGCGCAGTGACGGGGTCGAACTTGAGCAGCGCGCCCATGGCGGCCTTCACCGCCGCGCGCTGCGTGCGCCGCAGCTGCCCCAGCACCTGCTCGCGCACCTGGGGGCTGGATGGCACCAGCAGCGTGCTCCAGTACTGCGCAATCACCTGCGCCCAGGAGTCGGTGTCGAGCGCGGCCATCATCCCCTCCGCAGCCTCCTTCGGGACCTGGCGGCCATCGGCCGCGGGATCCAACAGGAAGAGGCCCGCCACGTGCTCCGGGTGCGCGGCCGCGTAGGCCAGACACACCGCGCCGCCCAGGCTGTGTCCCACCAGCACCACGCGCGACAGCCCGAGCCCCTCCACCACCGCGGCCACATCCCGGGCGAGGTCCTCCACGGTGAAGTCCGCGTCCGACGTGAGCGTGGACTGGCCATGTCCCCGCAGGTCCAGGGCGACCGCGCGCCGGCGCGAACGCACGTGCTGAAGCTGCGCCGTCCACTGCCTGGTGTCCCCACAAGCCGAGTGCACGAACACCACCGGTGTCCCCTGCCCCGCTCCACCGTCATCGACGAACAGCTCACCCGCGGCGCCGCGCATGTCGTGTCCCTTCCCGGGCCGGGGCTCCGGGCCCGCAACGTGCTCCACCATCCTGCGTCCGACGGCGCGACAGGGGAAGGCAGACGGCTTCATCGTCGGAGCCGTCCTGTGGGCAACACCCGGCGGGGCATCCGGCGCACGCCCGCCCAAGAGAGGGCGCCTGCGACAACTCCATCCGCGAGTCCTTCATCACCGACAGCTTCGTAGGTTCCGCTCTCACTCTTGCAACGCCAAGCATCCGCGCCTGCCAGGCAGGCGGCGTGGGTGCTTCTGGTTGAAATCGAAAAATCGCGCGCGCACAGTGGTGCCACCTGACGCGACGCATCCATGCACACTGAAGTCGAGACGACTCCCTCCCGCGAGCCGGGCCTGTTCCGGCTCACCTGGCCCATCTTCTTCGAGATCTTCCTCTTCATGCTGATGGGCACGGCGGACACGCTGATGCTCAGCGGCGTGTCGGACGCCGCGGTGTCCGCGGTCGGTGTCGTCAACCAGTACGTCTTCATCTGCATCCTGGTGATGGAGGTGGTGAGCCACGGCGCGTCCATCGTCGTGTCTCAGTACCTGGGTGCAAAGCGGAGCGCGGAGGCGACGCGCATCGCGGCGCAGGCCATCACCATGAACTTCCTCCTGGGGCTGGCGGTGAGCGGCGGGCTCCTGCTGTCTGCGGACGCCATCCTGGGGCGGATGAACCTGGAGCCCGGGACGCGGGCGTACGCGAGCACCTACTGGCACATCGCGGGCGGCTTCCTGTTCCTGCAGGCGCTCATCAACGTCTTCTCCAGTCTCATCCGCACGTATGGCTTCACGCGGCAGTCCATGTACGTGGCCATGGGCATGAACGTGGTGCACGTGATGGGCAACTGGGTGCTCATCTTCGGGCACTTCGGCTTCCCGGCGCACGGCGTGGCGGGCGCGGCCATGTCCACCGTCTTCAGCCGCGCGGTGGCGGTGGGCGTCTTCGGGTGGATGCTGTGGCGAGTGATGGACGTGAAGATGCGGCCGGGGAACTTCGCGGCGCTGACGCGCGATTACGTGCGCAAGATCCTGCGAGTGGGCGTGCCGTCCGCGGTGGAGCAGATGACGTACCACGCGTGCCAGACGGTGTTCCTGTACTACGTGACGTACCTGGGCCCGGTGGCGCTGGCGTCGCGGCAGTACGCCAACGCCATGTCCCAGTACGTGTTCCTGTGCAGCCTGGCCATTGGCATGGGCACGTCCATCATCGTGGGCCGGCTGGTGGGCGCGAAGCGCTCGCGGCACGCGTACGCGCGGGTGCTCAAGAGCCTCAAGTGGAGCATCGGCATCACGGTGGCGGTGGACGTGACGGCCATCCTCCTGCGCGAGCCGCTCATCCGCCTCTTCACGCACGACGTCGACATCCTGCGGCTCACCTCGCAGGTGCTGGTGCTGAGCCTGCTGTTGGAGACAGGCCGCTCGTTCAACCTGGTGCTGGTGAACGCGCTGCGCGCCGCGGGGGACGCCACCTTCCCGGTCATCATGGCGATGATCTCCATGGTCTGCATGAGCCTGCCGCTGGGCTACTTCCTGGTGTTCCACCTGCAACTGGGGCTCGCGGGCGTGTGGCTCGCCGTGGCCGCGGATGAGTGGACGCGAGGCCTGGCCATGTGGCTGCGCTGGCGCAGCCGCGCGTGGGAGCGCCAGTCGCTGGTGTCCCCGGCGGAGGCGCCGGTGGTGCTGGCGCACTAAGCAGGCCGGCCGCGTCGACACGCTTCGGGCACGGGGCCCCCGATGGCCCCGCCATGCCCGCGCGCCCGCACATCCTCCACTTCGACGTGCCCCAGGGGGAGTCCACCCCGCATCAGCCTGTTGCCCTCGGGTGGTACCGAACGGCACGTCCTCATCGACGGCGGCAAGCTGGGGCGCGGCCGGTACGTGGCGAGCGGCCCGTGGCAGCACTGGGTCCGGCCCCAAGCGCGTCGACGTCCACCCCATGACGCTCAGCGCATGAAACGGTGCAGGTGGTGCGGGAGGGCCGCGGGGAGGACGGTGAAGTCCCTGCCCACCTGTGGCTGCGACCTGGACGGGGAGGTGTGGCTCGGGTGCATGGCCCCGGAGGACGACGAGGTCCCCTGCGACGGCTCCCGCAGCTCCGCCTGGGGCCCCGCGCATTCCCTCGCCGGACGCGCCAGCCGCAGCCCTTGGCCGCGTGCCCGCCCTGCACGCCTGCACGGGGCAGCCAGGCACGTCTTCTCCCGCCCCCCTTCCCCTGGACGCGCTGCGTCCCACTATTGGTGGGCCGCGCGACGGCGCAACCCGGGAGAGGCCCATGCTCGCAGTCGTCTACAAGCAGAACAGCCAGGTGAAGGTGGAGGAGGTCGAGGATCCGAAGGTGGAGGCGCCCACGGACTGCATCATCCGCGTCACCTCCGCCGGAATTTGTGGAAGCGATCTGCACATGTATGAGGGCCGCACCGCCTCCAAGCCAGGGCAGGTGTTCGGCCACGAGAACATGGGCGTCGTGGAGCAGGTGGGCGCGGGCGTCAGGAGCATCAAGAAGGGCGACCGCGTGGTGCTGCCCTTCAACATCGCCTGCGGCACCTGCTTCGACTGCGTGCGAGGCCGCACGGAGTCCTGCCTCGTCGCCAACCCGGAGGCGCCGCACGCGGGCTACGGCTACGCGGGCATGGGCCCGTACCGGGGCGGACAGGCGGAGCTGCTCCGCGTGCCCTGGGCGGACTTCAACTGCCTGAAGCTGCCGGGGCAGCCGGGCGACGACCTGGAGGACGATTTCCTCCTCCTGTCGGACGTGTTCCCCACCGCCTACCACGGCACCGAGCTCGCCAACGTGCGTCCGGGCGCCACCGTGGCCGTGTTCGGCGCGGGCCCGGTAGGGCTGCTCGCTGGCTACTGCGCGCTCCTGCGCGGCGCCTCGGAGGTCTACGTGGTGGACAGCGTCCCGGAGCGCCTGGCGAAGGTGAAGGAGATGGGCGCCACCCCCATCGACTTCACCAAGGGCGACCCGGTGAAGCAGATCATGGATCTGCGCCGCAAGAACCCGCTCATCATGGGCGCGCTGCGCCCCGGCGAGGAGAAGGCCATGGGCGTGATGTGCGGCATCGACGCCGTGGGCTACCAGTCGCGCGACAACAAGGGCGCGGACTCGCACGGCGGCCGGGAGAAGCCCACCCAGGTGCTGGAGCAGCTGGTGGAGCTGGTGAACCCCACGGGCTCCATTGGCGTCGTGGGCGTCTACATCGCCCCGGATCCGGGCGCGCCGGACGAGAACGCCAGGCAGGGCATCTACCCGTTGCCGTGGGCCAAGGTGTTCGACAAGGGCCTCACCGTGGGCACCGGCCAGACGCCGGTGAAGCGCTACAACCACTTCCTGCGCGACCTCATCATCGCGGGCCGCGCCAGGCCCAGCATGATCGTCAGCCACCGCCTGCCGCTGCAGGACGCGCCGGACGCCTACCAGAAGTTCGACGCGCGCAAGGATGGCTACACCAAGGTCATCCTCAAGCCCCAGCTGAGCCCCAAGGCCCGCGCGTAGACGCGGCCCCGTCCCCAGGTCCCGGGGTGTGCACGCCCCGGGACCTGGGCGGTATCGGGTTTGACGGTGGACGCCCTGGACAAGGCCTCGACCGCGCGGGTGGTCGGGAGCGACGACGACCTGCGCGAGGCGCGGGTGGCCCTCCTGGGGCTGGAGGGCTACACGGTGCTGGCTGTCGCCACGGCCACGCAGGCCCTGGACGTGCTGCCCCCGGATTCCCTCCCTGGTGCTGCTCGGCCTGGTGCTGCGCAGCCCGGAGGCCCCGCGCTTCCTCACCCGGCTGCGGAGCCTGGACCTCACCTCGAAACCGCCGGTGCTGGCGCGCACCCCGGCTCCGGACCTCCAGGCGTCCCACGGGACGGTGGTGGCACTCCTGGGCAAGCCGGTGCGCACAGAGATGCTCCTGGCCGCGGTGGACCCCTATCGGGAGCCCCCTGACCGCTCTCACTGTGGGCACATGTAGGTATGGGAGGACCGCAACTCCGGACAGCAAGGGTCGATAATCCACCAACGTCCACCGTCTCGGTGGTTCGAGGGGGAGACCCGACATGTCCAGAATCGGCGAGTCGATTGGCGGCGCCACCGCGGCGCGTGTGCAGCAGACCCAGACCCCGGCGGTGCGCCCGCCCCCACCGCCTCCGGCCCCGGTCGTCGCGCGGCGCCCGTCCGACACCTTCGAGTCCGCCCCGGCCGCCCGCCGTGGGGGCCCCGCGCTGGG
>JAFADT010000882.1 GCA_023424585.1 Pseudomonadota bacterium | reverse complement strand
GCCTCCAGCACCGCGGAAGGCACCACCAGCCGCACGATGCCGCGGTGCGTGCCCACCACCGCGTTCAGGTGCACCGCCAGCATCGGGCCGTCCTCGCCCAGGCGCGCGGAGACCTCATCCACGCCGCGCGCCACGCCGTCCAGCCGGGGCCGGGGAACGCCCGGCTGCAGCCCGGGCACCAGCTCCTTCAGGGCCTCCAGGACGACGTAGCCCATCACGCCCTCCTCGATGTCCGTCAGGGGCCGCAGGCCCACCGTCTCACCGGCGCCGCCCAGCAGCAGGTCCACCGCCGAGTGCGCCAGCGACAGCTCGACTTCGAGGATGGCCCGGCCCTTGAGCGCGCCGGGGGCCAGCACCGCGAGGAAGGACGGGTCGCCCAGGAAGCGGCGCAGCTCCGTCATGGGGCGCGCCTGCGCGGACTCCACCGACAGGCGCACGTCCACGTCGAAGAGGGACTTGAGACGCGCGCACACCGTCTCCAGCGTGCCCGCGCTGGGCGTCAGCCACCGCAGGCGCTCCGCCAGCTGCCCCTGCGCGCGCCCGACCTTCTCCAGGTTGGTGAACGCGAACGGCCGCCACTGCGAGACCGGCGCGGGGGCCGGCGCCGGAGGCTGGGCGGGCTTCGGGGGCGGCCCCAGCTTCCGGGTGTCGACCAGCATGGTGCGCTCGAAGACTCCGGGCTCGTCGTCCGGCTCCAGGCTCATGTCTTGGCCTCGAACCTCAGATTTTCAAGCGCCAGTCCCCGGCCGCCCAGGGCGCTGCGCAGGCCGTCGCTCTGCTCTTCCAGCATCTTCAAGGTGTCGCGGTCGTTGCCGCTGAAGACGGCGGAGATCTTCCCGTTCTTCGCGCTGACCTTGATGGACAGGCCGTTGAGCACGTCGCCGCGCAGGTCGATCTGGAACTCCGCGTTGCCCGCGGCGTTGGTGCCCACGCGCACGCGCTCGACGATCTTCTGGGCGATCTCGTTCGCCATGGCGCGCAGCCGCTCGGAGCCCGCCGTGTCCTTGGGCTTGGCCACCGGCACCGGCGCCATCAGCGCGGGGTTGAAGCGGAAGCCCGCGGCGGCCATCTGCCCGCCCTTGTCGTCCTTCTCCTTGCTGCCTCCCCCGCCCGAGCCCTTGCCGCCGCCGGCGTTGACGTCGATCTTCAGCTCGCCCTTCTCCTGGCTCAGCCGGCCGGCCTGTCCCTCGGCCTTGGTCATGTCGCCCTCGCGGACGTCGGTGGAGCGCTTCTCCTCCACGACCTCCGACCGGCGGGCCTCCCCGCCCTTGGACAGCTGCTGAGACTCGCTGTTGCGCTGGGACTGCTGGGCGCCCTGGGTGGTCTCCCCCGGCTTCGCGAAGGGGGTCTCCTTCTGGGCCAGCTTCTCGTCGAAGGTCTTGCCCTGCCCCTGCGTGAGGCGCGCCAGCACCTGCTTGCCCAGGGGCTGCTTCAGCTCCTGCGCCTGCTTGGGCTGGGCCTGCTCGGCCTGGCCCTGCTGGACCAGCTTGGAGAAGACGGATTCGCCCTGCAGGCGCTTCTGGGTCTTCGCCTCCGCGAGCTTGCGCTCCTGGATCATCCGCTCCGCCAAGCGCGCGGCATCGCGATCGTCATCAACTCGGCTCATGGCGTCTCTCCAGACTCGGGCGGAAGGCGGCGGGAGGTTACTTGCGCTGGCGGGCCAGGAACAAGGCGTTGCCGATCTCCTCCTGGTTCAACTCCTCCCGCTCCTGGCGTTCCTTGCGGACCTGCTTGACGAACTTCTCCTTGTTCTTCTCGATGGCCTTGAGCTCCTTGGCCGCCTCCGCCATCAGCATGCGGCGCTGCTCCACCAGGCGGCCCGCCGTCCGGACCACCTCCTTCTGGTGCTCGATCTGGAGGGAGACCTGGGCCTCCTCGTCCTTCAGGCGCTCCTCGAAGCGGCCCATCATGTTCATGCCGTTGATGCCGGCGCCCTTGGCCATGATCTGCTGGAAGTACTCGGCGACCTTGGCCTTGCGCTCCTTGCGGCGGCGCTCCAGCTCCGCCTCCAGGCGCGCCTGCTCCTTCTCTTCCTTCGCCAGCGCCTTGACGGCGTCGGAGAAGGCCTGCTCGGCCTCCTCCTTCGCCTTCTCACGCATATCCAGCAACGACTGCAACCGGTACGGGGGCATGGTGTGGACATCCTACCCAAAAACCGCCCCGTCCACCCACACCGCCCGGAAGCGGGCCCGGGTCACTCCTCGAACAGGGCGATGAGCTGCTCCACGGTCTCCTCGTACGGGGAGTTGGAGTGGGTGTCCTGCTTGAGGAAGTCGATGATGGCGTCGTACTTCTCGATGGCGTAATCCGTCTTGGGGTCCGCGCCCGCCTGGTAGGCGCCCAGGAGGATCAGGTCGCGCTGCTTCTCGTAGGTGGCGAGCGTCTCGCGCAGCTTGCCGGCGGCCTTCTTGTGCTCCTTGCTGACGATGCCGCTCATCACACGGCTGAGGCTCTGGAGCACGTCCATGGCGGGCCACTGGTTTCGCGCGCCCAGCTCCCGGTTGAGGATGAAGTGGCCGTCGAGAATACCTCGGACCTCGTCGGCGATGGGCTCTTCCATGTCACCGCCGGCCACGAGGCAGGTGTAGATGGCGGTGCACTTGCCCTTCGCCGAGTTGCCCGTGCGCTCCAGGATGCGCGGCAGCATGGAGAAGACGCTGGGCGGGTAGCCCTGACGCGCCGGGGGCTCGCCGATGGCGAGGCCGATGTCGCGCTGGGCGCGCGCCAGACGCGTCACCGTGTCGAGCATGAACAGCACGTTGCCGCCGCGCTCGCGGAAGTACTCCGCGATGGCCGTGGCGACGTAGGCGGCGCGCAGACGCACGAGGCTGGGCTGGTCGGACGTGGCGCACACCAGCACGGCGCGCTTCATGCCCTCCTCGCCCATCGCGTCCTCGATGAACTCGCGCACCTCACGACCGCGCTCGCCGATGAGCGCCACGACGCTCAGGTCCGCCTGGGTGTTGCGGGCAATCTGGCCCATCAGCGTGGACTTGCCGACGCCGGAGCCGGCGAAGAGGCCCACGCGCTGGCCCTCGCCCACGGTGAGGAGCCCGTCGATGCAGCGCACGCCCAGGGGCAGCGGCCGCTCGATGCGCTGGCGGGTGAAGGGGTCCGGGCAGTCCCGGTCCACGGACCAGTCGATGAAGCCCTCCCCTTCCAGGGGCTTGCCGTCCATGGGCTCGCCGATGCCGTTGAGCACGCGCCCCAGGAGCCCGTCGCCGCACTTGATGGTGAGCGGACGGCCCGTGGGGATGCACTCGCTGTCCGGGCCGATGCCGTACAGCTCGCCCAGGGGCATGAGCATGACTTCATCGCCCACGAAGCCCACGACCTCCGACTTCATCAGGCCACGCTGGCGGTTCTTGACGAGCACCACCTCGCCGATGCGCACGTTGGGCACGCTCGCCTTGATGACGAGGCCCGTCAGCTCGGTGACGCGGCCGCGCACGCGGACGAGGGACGCTTCCTTGATGAGGTCGTAGTAGCGCGAGAGGTCGATGGCCATGGCGGACTCCTGGAGGCTCTAGGGCGCGGCGGGGGCCGGAAGGCTCAGGGAGGCCCGTTCTTGCGCGCCGTGTCCGGCTGCAGGAGGTTCTGGAGCATCTCCAGTTGCGTGGGCAGCTGCGCGTCCACGGTGCCGTACTCCGTCTGCACGATGCAGCCCACGGCGGCGACCTCCGGGTCCTCCTTGATGGCCAGATCCACCGTGCGGCCGATGAGCTCCATCAGCGCCGGGCGCTTGGCGCGCAGCACCGTGGCCGTCTTCGGGTGCACGCGCAAGACCATGGCGCGCGCGTTGCGGAGGTTGTCGATGGCCGCGGCGCACATGTCCACCAGCAGCTCCGGCTCGCGCTCCAGGTCGCGGCCGAGGATCTTCTCCGCCATCTTCAGCGCCAGCGCGATGATGTCCTGCTCGTGGGAGTTGAGCATCTCCCCGGCCTGCATCTTCGCGCGCAGGAGCAGCTCCGTGGCCTGGGCAATGCCCTCCTGACGGCCCAGGTCCTTCGCCTTGGCGAAGAGCTCCTCCTTCTCGCGCTGGGCCTCGGCGAGGATGCGCTCACGCTCGCGCTGGGCCTCCTCGATGATGCCCTGGGCCCCCTGACGCGCCTCGAAGACCTCGGCGTTCATCACGCCCGCGCGAGGCGGACGCAGCGCCGGTCGCTCGGACGTGGCGACGACCACCGACTCCGCCAACCCGTCCCCCTTGATTACCTTGCCGATCGCCATGGGTTGCTCCTTGGAGACCGGATGCTAGCGCGTTCCGCCGCGCGGTCCACGCCCTCCGGGGCCGCCCGCGTCATCCGGGCCCGGCCGGTCGGTGGGAGGGGGGCGCCGGCGGCCCACCTGGGTTCCCTCCGAGGACCGGGAGGACGACGCCTGGCTGGAGAGCACGCGCGGGGGACGCTCCGGCTCGCCCTCCGGTCCGGGACGCGCCGAGGGACGGCCGCCAGTGCGCGAGCGAAGCACCCGGGCCCCCTCGGAGGGCTCCCC
>JAFADT010000865.1 GCA_023424585.1 Pseudomonadota bacterium | reverse complement strand
GCTCCATCCGGGGCAGGCTGCCGGAACCGCCGCGCACGGGCGGCCGGGACAGGTCCGACGGGGCCCGCATGTCGCTGCCGGAGCCCGTCCCCAGGTTGCGCGAGTGCGAGCCCGTCCCCGGCATCAGCGCCCGGGGGTTGGAGCCCGTCCCCGAGCCGGCGATGGACGACGGCGCGTACTCGGAGAGCCGGTCGCCCAGCGCCTCCTTGAAGAACTGCGCCACCGACGCCGGCGACGAGGACAGCCGGTGGTGCGCGATGACGGCTTCGATCTCCTCGCGCATCGCCGCCGCGGAGGGCGTGCGCCGCGCGGGGTCCTTCACCAGCGCGCGCAGGATGAGGTCCGACACGTCCTGCGGGATGTGGGGCCGCAGCTGCGAGGGCACCGGCGCGGGCTCGCGCACGATGGCCGCGAGCGTGGCCGCGTCGTGGTCGCGGCGGAACGGCAGCTGGCCGGTGAGCAGTTCGAAGAGCACCACGCCCAGCGCGAACACGTCGTTGCGCCAGTCCAGCGGGCGGCCGCTGGCGGCCTCCGGGGAGAGGTACGAGATCTTCCCCTTGATGACGCCCGCCTGCGTGTGCTCCTCGCCCTGCACCTTGGCGATGCCGAAGTCCGACAGCTTGATGGCGCCGTCCAGCGACACCAGCACGTTGTGGGGGCTGACGTCGCGGTGCACCACCGGGTGCGCCGTGCCGGACGGGTCCACGTAGCTGTGCGCGTAGTGCAGGCCCGCGGCCACCTCCGCCACGATGCGCAGCGCGTGCTCCAGCGGCAGCGCCATGCCCTTGCGGCGCAGCTCCGTGATGAGGCGCTTCAGGTCCGGGCCGCGCACGTACTCCATCAGGATGTACGCCACGCCGTCCGTCACGCCCACGTCGAAGGTCTGGACGATGTTGGGGTGCGTGAGGCGCGCGTTGGCGCGGGCCTCCGCGAAGAGCATGTCGACGAACTCAGGATTCTCCGCGAACTGCGCGAGAATCTTCTTCATCACGACGAACTTCTCGAAGCCCTTCACGCCCTGCTGCTTGGCGAGGAAGACCTCCGCCATGCCGCCCTGCCCCAGCCGGCGGATGATCTGCAGCCGCGCGCCGCTGGTGTGCGTGTCCGTGGCCGACGTGCCCCGGGAGCCGGGGTCCTGGTTGGTGGAGCCGAAGAGGTACTGGCTGAGCGCGCGCTGCTCCAGCGCCTCGATGTCGTCCAGCGGCTTGTCGGTGAGGGGCGTGCGCGCGAGCAGCCCCTGGAACTGCGAGAGCGCCGGGGCCCGGGCGGTGCCGCCGCAGACGGGGCACACGCGCTCCATGGTGCCCTTGGCGCGCAGGACCTCCAGGTACTCCGAGGTCTGGATGCGCTGGTGGGTGACCTGGCCGCAGTTGCGGCAGTCGCACGGCAGCCACAGCGTGGCCAGCTTCGCCGGCAGCGCCTTGGTGGACTTCGCCAGGACGCTCAACAGCGGCGGCGGCACGCGGCAGAGCACCACCTGGGCGCCCTGGGACGCCACCTCCAGCACCTGCTCGATGCGCGGCAGCGCCTCCGGCTCCACCACGCTCACGTGGCAGCAGTCGAACGCGACGCGCCCCTCCAGGCCGGACGCCAGCCGGCGCACGTTGAGGTCGCCCTTGAGCGTGCTGGCCAGGGTGATGAAGGTGATGTCGTCCTGGATGATCTTCAGGTGCGACGCCAGCTCGGACGGCTCGGACGGGATGCCGGAGCGCAGGTAGCGCAGCACCGCCGGGTCCACCGCGGAGAACTGCTGGCGGCGCGCGAAGTCGAAGAACTCCGTGGGCTCGTCCGCGAACTCCAGCGGCTGGGCGCACACCGGGCACTGGTGCGGCGGGGCCCCGCCCTGCTCCAGCACCTTCGCCTCCTCCACCAGGCGCACCAGCCGCAGCCGGTCCTCCTTGCAGAAGCGGCACGTGTACGGCGCCAGCATGGAGAGCACGCGCGCGACGCCCGCGAAGCCCTCCACCATGTTGAGCTGATCCACCACCACCGGCGGCGCGTTGACGACGTACAGCCCCGACACGCCCTGCGGCGGGTGGCCGGCGAACTCGATCCACCGGCGCACGCCGAAGGAGCTGATCCGCTCCACCAGGCCCAGGTCCACCACCACCAGGCCCTGGATGCCCTTGGAGGTGGGCGTGAGGGGGAAGGTTTCGTCGATCACCCCGGCCACGCGCACGTGGGTCAGACTGCCCACGCGCAGGGAGGTGATGCTGGCATTGGAAGTTTGGCTCTCCACCCGCCTACCCTCGTTCCAGACAGAACAGCAGCGACTTGGGCTGCGCGGCCCGGCGGCGCGCATCCCCCAGGTCCACCGCACAGGCGAACTGGGTCCGCTTCCCCGGCGTCACCCTCACGGCGACCGCGTCGCTGTGCTCCAGGATGCGCCGCAGCCCCAGGCCCGCGCCACCTCCCGAAGCATCCACCTGCGCCTTCTCACCCCACGCCTTCACCACCCGCACCAGCGGTGACACCGACATGCGGCCGAAGCGGTCCGTCGCCTCCAGCCACGCGCGGCCCTCCGCCACCGCCCAGGACACCAGGCAGCGGTCCTCCTCCTCCACCGCCTGCACCTGCCCTCGCCGGTGGGCGTACTTCGGCGCACCGCTTGCGTCCACCGGCGCGTCCAGCAGGGCGTTCACCCCAATCTCATGGACGACATCCGCCACCCGGCTGGCCGCGGCCTTGGAGCCTCCGGCCCGGAGG
>JAFADT010000832.1 GCA_023424585.1 Pseudomonadota bacterium | reverse complement strand
ATCTCCGCCCATGCCCAAGGACACGCTGACCGTCACCGACAATCGGACCGGGAAGACGTACGAGATCCCGATCGAGAACGGCTGTATCCGCACCCCCGACCTGCGCCAGATCAAGACCGGCAGCGATGACTTCGGTCTGATGGGTTACGACCCCGCGTTCCTGAACACGGCGAACTGTAAGAGCGCCATCACGTTCATCGACGGTGACAAGGGCATCCTGGAGTACCGCGGCTACCCCATCGAGCAGCTCGCGGAGAAGTCCACCTTCCTGGAGGTGGCCTACCTGCTGCTCAAGGGCCAGCTGCCCACGCAGGCGGAGCTGGACAACTTCACGCACAACGTGACCCACCACACGCTGGTGCACGAGAACATCAAGTCCTTCATGGACGGGTTCCGCTACGACGCGCACCCCATGTCCATGCTGGGCTCCACGGTGGCGGCGCTGTCCGGCTTCTACCCGGACGCGAAGAACATCCGCGACGCGCGCAGCCGTGAGATCCAGATCACGCGCCTCATCGCGAAGATGCCCACCATCGCCGCGTTCTCGTACCGGCACTCGATGGGCCTGCCGTACGTCTACCCGGACAACGACCTGTCCTACGTCGCCAACTTCCTGGCGATGATCAAGCGCATCGGCACCTCGACGTACAAGGTGCACCCGACGCTGGAGAAGGCGCTGGACGTCCTCTTCATCCTGCACGCGGACCACGAGCAGAACTGCTCCACCACGTCCGTGCGCACGGTGGGCTCGTCGCAGGTGGACCCCTACTCCGCGGTCGCCGCGGGCGTGGGCGCGCTCTACGGCCCGCTGCACGGCGGCGCCAACGAGGCGGTGCTCCGCATGCTCCGCGAGATCGGCACCAAGTCCGCCATCCCGGAGTTCATCAAGCAGGTGAAGGGCGGCGAGGGCGAGAAGAAGCTGATGGGCTTCGGCCACCGCGTCTACAAGTCCTACGACCCGCGCGCCAAGGTCATCAAGCGCGTGGCGGACGAGGTCTTCGAGGTCACGGGCAAGAACCCGCTGCTGGAGATCGCGCTCGAGCTGGAGCGCATCGCGCTCGAGGACGAGTACTTCGTGAAGCGCAAGCTGTACCCGAACGTCGACTTCTACTCGGGCCTCATCTACGAGGCGATGGGCTTCCAGGCGGAGATGTTCCCCGTCCTGTTCGCCATCCCCCGCACGGTGGGCTGGTGCGCGCAGTGGGAGGAGATGGTGACGGACAACGAGCAGAAGATCGCCCGTCCCCGTCAGGTCTACACGGGCTCCGCGCGCCGCGACTACGTGGCCCGCGAGGCGCGGACCGGCAAGTAGTCACCGGCGGTCACCGCCGCTGAAGCACGAAGGGGCGTGGGACTCGAAGCCGGGTCCTCCGCCCCTTTCGCTTTGCCGCCCTACCCGTGGGCCGCGGCGCCAGGAGCGGCCGGCTCGCGGTAGAGCGCGTCGATGACGTCTGCGTACTTCCGCTCCACCACCTTGCGGCGCATCTTCATGCTGGGCGTGAGCTCACCGCCGTCGATGGTGAACTCCCCAGGCAGCACGCGGAAGCGCTTGATGGTCTCGAAGCGTGACAGCTTCGGGTTCACGTCCCGCTCGAAGGCCTCGAACAGGTGCTGCTGGAGCCGCGGGTCGTCCACCAGCGCGGCCATGTCCTCCGGCCAGCCCTTCTCCCGCGCCAGCTTCCGCGCCCGGTCCGGCTCCAGCGTCACCAGCGCCACCAGGTAGTTGCGCCGGTCGCCCACCACCAGCGCGTGCCCCACGGGGGCCACGGCCTTGAGCAGCTCCTCGAGGTTCGCCGGGGACGTCTTCTTGCCGCCGGAGGTGACGAGGATCTCCTTCTTGCGCCCGGTGATGCGCAGGAAGCCCTCCGCGTCCAGCTGCCCCACGTCCCCCGTGTGCAGCCACCCGTCCGCCAGGAGCTCCTGCGTGGCGTCCGGGTTGCGGTGGTAGCCCAGGCAGACGTTGCCCCCCTTCACGAGGATCTCCCCGTCCTCCGCGATGCGCACCTCCACGCCCAGCATGGGGCGGCCCACCGTGCCCAGCCGGGCGCACTCGGGGGTGCTCACCGTGGCGGGGCCGGACAGCTCCGTCATGCCCCAGACCTCCAGCAGCACGACGTCGATGGAGGCGAAGAAGTCCAGCACGTCCCGCCCAATGGGCGCCGCGGAGGTGGAGAACAGCCTCGCCTTCTCCAGGCCGATGCGCGTCTTCAGCGGCTGGAACACCGCGCGCCGGGCCAGCGCGAACCTGGCCTCCATGAGCGACGGCACGCGCTCCTGGTTCAACACGCGCGTGTTGCGCTCCAGCGCCGTGGCGCGGGCCCACTCCACCAGCCGGCGCTTCAGGGGCGGCTGCGCGGCGAGGCCCTCCTCGGCCTTCGTCTTGAACTTCTCCCAGACGCGCGGCACCGCGAAGAAGATGGTGGGGCGCACCTGCGTGAGGTTCTTGCCCAGCGCGTCCAGCGAGTCCGCGAAGTACACCTGCGTGCCCAGCAGGAGCGGGCTGTGCAGGGAGACGATCTGCTCCGCGATATGGGACAGCGGCAGGTACGACACCAGCCGCTCGTCCTCCATGTCGCGGAAGCCCAGGGTGTCGCCCAGCTGCTTCGACGTCCAGGCGAGGTTGCGGTGGCTGAGGGCCACGCCCTTGGGCTGGCCGGTGGTGCCGGAGGTGTAGATGAGCGTGGCCAGCGCGTCCGGGTGGAGCGCGTGGACGGCGTCCCAGTAGGGGGCCTCGTCCGCCTTCGCGCCGGAGGCCAGCACGTCCGCGTAGCGCAGCACGCCCTCCGGCAGGGGCGTGGGCGCGTCCACCACGATGAGGTGCTGGAGCGCGGGCAGGCGCTTCTGGACCTCCAGGCCGGTAGCCAGGTGCTTCGCGTTCTCCACCACCAGGAAGCGCGCCTCGCAGTGGCCCAGGATGTAGACGAGCTGCTCCACGCTGCTGGTGGTGTAGAGCCCCACCGGCACGCCCCCCAGGGCCATGGCCCCCAGGTCCGCGACGTGCCACGCCTCGCGGTTGAAGCTCAGGATGCCCAGCGGGTCCCCCTCCTGGAACCCCAGCGCGTGCAGGCCCAGGGCGAAGCGCTTGACGCGCTGGGCATAGTCGAACCACGAGGTGGGGACATAGGCGCCACCCTGGCGGGACCAGAGTGCCGGGCGGTGTTCCAGCCGCGCGGCCTGGTCATGGAGCGCATGCAGCATCGTCTTGGGCAGGTCCATCCGGCGGAACGTAGTGGAAGCCTCACGCCCGTTCCACGTCCCCCCGTCTCAGGCGTTGACAGCATGTTCACCGTCTTTGTATGCCGCGCCCGACCATGAGCATCGACTTCACCTGCCAGAAGTGCGAGGCCAGCTTCGAGTTGGAAGCCCAGGACCTCATCGAGGGGACGGAGAAGATTGTCTGTCCCCACTGCGACGCGAAGGCGCCCGCCAACCTCACGGAGGACTTCGTCGCCGCGCTCACGGAGATGCGCGCGCAGATCGCGACCCTGAGCAAGAAGTTCGCGGTGACGATGACGCTCGAAGCCGAGGAGCTGGAGGACGAGCTCGACGACGAGGACGAAGACGACGAGGAGTCCGACGAGGACGACCTCGACGAGGACGAGGACGACGAGGAGTCCGAGGACGACGAGGACTACGACGACGAGGAGTCCGAGGACGACGACCGCTAGTCGTCTCACACGCCCTCTTCCCGGCTGCCCGCCCGCCCTCCTACCGGGTGGGCCAGGGCCCGGGGGCCGCTCGCGACGGCGATGGGGCGGCGCCCTCCCGGTGCAGGGCGAGGTGCGTAGCTTAGGGATGTGAAAACGTCCAACCGCGCCAATTTCTTCGTCGCTCCGTTCACGGCCGTGGTGCTGGCGCTGGGGGGAGCCCTGTTCCTTCCCGCGTTCGGGATCCCCGGCGCCATCGCCGCTGGAGACTCGGCGGAAGGAAAGAAGGAGAAGCCCTGCATCACCGAGAAGGGCAGCGACCCCAAGGCCTGCACGGAGCTGGTGGAGCTGGAGGTGAAGGACGTGGTCCCCTTGATGGAGGCGCAGACGCACGCCGTCGTGCTGACCACCAAGGACGGGGAGACGGTGCTCCCCCTCTTCGTGGACGAGGGCGCGGCGGTCTCCATCGCCTTCCGCCTCGCCGAGCGTCCGCCGCCCCAGCCGCTGTCGCAGGACCTGCTGGATGACGTGGTGTCCAAGCTGGGCGGCAAGGTGACGGAGGTCCGCATCGACGACCTGCGCGACAACGTCTACTCCGGTCGCGTCTTCCTCCAGCAGGGCAAGAAGGAGCTGGCGCTGGACGCGCGGCCTTCTGACTCCATCGCCATGGCCATGCACAGCCAGGCCCGCATCCGCGTGACGCGCAAGGTGCTGGCCATGGCGGGCATCACCCGCGCGGAGATCGAGGCCCTCCAGAAGCAGCAGGACCTGGGCGTGGGCGGCAGCGGCGACCTGGGTGACGAGGACATGGGCCCCCTGCCTCCGCCGCCTCCCATGGGCCCCTCCGGCCATCCGAAGCCGCCGTCGGAGGACATCGGCATGGACCACTCCATCCGCGAGCAGCCGCTGGTGGCGCCGATGGGCAAGGGCCAGGAGATCGACCTCTAGCCGCCCGACGAGGCCCACCCGGAAACGATGAAAGCCCGGCCCCCCCTCCCAGGGTAGCCGGGCTTTCGTCGTCTCAAGCGTCTGAGAAGGCCGCGAAGGGCAGGCGCTGGCCTGCGGTAACTTTCCGTCCAGCGCGTGAAGCGAAGAGTTAGTCCGTCGGCCGCGAGACTGTCAAGCCGCCCACCGGGTGGAGCTAGGATGGGCGACTTATGCGCAAAGCGAAGATCATCTGCACACTCGGTCCCGCGTCGGACTCGAAGGAAGTCATCGAGGGCCTGGTGCAGGCGGGCATGAACGTGGCCCGGCTCAACTTCTCCCACGGGACGCATGAGGAGCACCGCCAGCGCGTCCAGCGCATCCGCGCGGTGTCGAAGAAGCTGGGTGTCCCGGTGGCCATCCTCCAGGACGTGCAGGGCCCCAAGGTCCGACTGGGGCGCTTCGAGGGCGGCCAGCTGATGGTGACCGCGGGCGACACCGTGACGGTGACGACGCGCGCGGTGATGGGCCAGGGGCGCGTCATCCCCACCCCCGTGCGCACGCTGCCCCGGGACGTGGCGAAGGGCCACGAGGTGCTGCTGGACGACGGCCGGGTGCGCCTGCGCGTGCTCAAGGTGAGCGGCCAGGACGTGAAGTGCCGCGTGGAGGTGGGCGGGCTGCTCAAGGATCACAAGGGGCTCAACCTGCCCGGCACGGCCATGTCGGTGCCCACGCTGACGGAGAAGGACAAGGTGGACCTGGCCTTCGGCCAGGAGGTGGGCGTGGACTACGTGGCGCTGTCCTTCGTGCGCTCCGCGCAGGACGTGCGCCAGGCGCGCGCGCTGGTGGCGAAGCTGAAGACGCCGATCATCTCCAAGATCGAGAAGCCCCAGGCGGTGGAGAACCTGGAGGCCATCGCCGCGGAGTCGGACGGGGTGATGGTGGCCCGCGGCGACCTGGGCGTGGAGATGCCGCTGGAGCAGCTGCCCGCCATCCAGAAGCGCGCCGTGCGCGAGGTGAACCGCCTGGGCGGCATCGTCATCGTCGCCACGGAGATGCTGGAGAGCATGGTGCTCAACGCCCGACCCACGCGCGCGGAGGTGTCGGACGTGGCCAACGCCATCATCGACGGCGCGGACGCGGTGATGCTCTCCGGCGAGACGGCCGCGGGCCGCTACCCCGTGGACGCGGTGGCCACCATGGCGCGCATCGTGGAGGAGACGGAGCGCAGCACCCTCATCCCCCTGGCCCACTCCCCCTTCGAGCGCTCGGAGGACCTGGGCACCGGCGTCGCCGCGGCGGCGGTGGCCGCGTCCCGGCAGCTCAACATCGGGACCATCATCGCGTACACGGAGAGCGGCCACTCCGCGCGCCTCATCTCCGAGTTCCGCCCGGACGCGCGCATCATCGGCCTGACGCCCAACGCGGACACGGTGAACCGGATGGGCCTGTACTGGGGGGTGACGGGCCACCACGTGAAGCGCATCACGTCCACGGAGGCCATGCTCAAGCAGGTGCGCCGGCTCAGCCAGGAGCTGCGCTTCTGCAAGCCCGGCGAGCCCTTCATCCTGGTGGCCGGCGTGCCGCTCAACGTGCCGGGCAACACCAACCTGATGAGCATCCACCGCGCCTGAGGACGGCGCGCGGTGGAGGCGTGAGGGCGGAGGGCCCTACAGGACCTTCTGCTCGAAGTCGTAGATCTTCTCCACGGACAGCTGCCGGTAGCGCTCGACGTTGAGCGCCCGGCGCGCGCACTCCCACACGAGCTCCTTGGCGGGGCGCTCCGGCTCCTTCTTCTTGCGGCGCTTCACCTCGGCCTTGATGGCCTTCAGCGCCACGGCCGGGTGGTAGCAGAAGGCGGAGGAGAACAGCAGGTGGCCGCCGAAGGGCACCAGGCGCGCCTCCAGCACGTCCCCCGCCGCGAGGCCCGCGATGTGGCGGCGCTCCGTCACGTCGAAGTCCTTGCCGGAGAAGAGCTCGCGCAGGCGCACCATGCCCTTGCCCAGCTTGCGCACCTCGAAGAGGCCGTGGACCGTCTCCGTGAAGCTGCGGAAGGCGTTGGCCTCCTCCGGCGGCGCCGCCTGGAGGCGCTGCTCGTACAGCTCCGCGGCCGGCGTCTTGCCGGTGAGCGGCGAGACGCGGTCGTAGAGGTAGAAGTCCAGGAACGACGCCATCCGCAGCTCGAAGAGCTTGTCGTCCTCGAAGACCTCGCCGGTGAGGCGGAAGTACTCCGCCTTGGCGTCCAGGAGGTCCGGCTTGCGCGCCTCCGAGCTGCCGAAGGCGATGAGCTGGTCCAGGTACGGCTGATACGACAACGGGGTCAGCGCGGAGTCCATGGCCGTTTGCGAGCCTCTTCCTACGAACCCGCCATCAGCGTCGCGAAGCGGCCGAACAGGTAGCGCGCGTCGTGAGGGCCGGGCGAAGCCTCGGGGTGGTATTGCACGCTGAAGGCCCGCGCGTCCGGAACGGCCAGGCCCTCCACCGTGCCGTCGTTGAGGTTGATGTGCGTGACGACGGCCTTGCCTTTGAGGCTGGCGTCGTCCACCGCGAAGCCGTGGTTCTGCGCGGTGATCTCCACCTTGCCCGTGGTGAGGTCCTTCACGGGCTGGTTGCCGCCGCGGTGGCCGAACTTCATCTTGTACGTCCGGCCGCCCAGGGCCAGGGCCATGATCTGATGCCCCAGGCAGATGCCGAACACCGGCACCTTGCCCAGGAGCGCCGCCACCGTGCGGTCCGCGCCCTTCACGGCGGCCGGGTCGCCTGGGCCGTTGGCCAGGAAGACGCCGTGCGGCTTCTTCGCCAGCACCTGCTCCGCCGTGAAGTGGGACGGCACCACCGTCACGCGGCAGCCCACGTCCACCAGGTACTGGAGCATGGAGCGCTTGAGGCCGTAGTCGTACGCGATGACGTCGTACTTCAGCTCCGGCTCCGGGCGCTTGTCGCCCGCGCCCAGGAACACGTCCGGCGACGGCGTGGTGAAGACGTAGGGCTCCTTGCAGGACACGCCCGTGGCCAGGTCCAGGCCCTCCATGCCGGTGGCGTCGCGCGCGCGCTCGGACAGGGCGGCGGCGGACACGTCCTCCGTGGAGATGATGCCCGTCTGCGCGCCGTGCGTGCGCAGGTGGCGCACCAGCCGGCGGGTGTCCACGCCCTCGATGCCCACGCGGCCGTGGCGCGCGAGGTACGCGTCCAGCGTCTCCTGCGCGCGCCAGTTGGAGGGCGTCTTCGTCAGCGAGCGCACCACCATGCCCACCGCGTGCGGCTGCCCCGCCTCTTCATCCAGCGCGTTCGCCCCGATGTTGCCCATCTCCGGGTACGCCATCGTGACGATCTGCCCCACGTACGAGGGGTCCGTGAGGATCTCCTGGTAGCCGTACATGGACGTGTTGAACACGACCTCGCCCACCGTCTCGCCGGTCGCGCCAAAGGCGCGCCCCTCGAACGTGGTGCCATCCGCCAGCGCGAGCACCGCCCGCTTCGTCATCACCGCGACTCCTTGAGCTGACCGTCCTCGAACACACACCGGCCGCCCACCCACGTCTGCGTCACGCGGCCCTTCAGCGTGCGCCCGTGGAAGGGCGTGTTGCGACTGCGGGAATAGAACCGGTGGGCATCCACCGTCCACTCCTCCATGGGGGACACCAGCGTGATGTCCGCCGGGGCACCAGGCGCCAGGTGACCGCCTGGCAGGCCGAATACCCTCGCCGGTCCGTCCGACAGCAGCTCCACCGCCCGGCGCGGGGTGAGCACGCCCTCGTGCACCAGCGCCAGCGTGAGCCCCAGGGCCGTCTCCAGCCCCACGATGCCGTTGATGCCCTTCTCGAACTCCACCAGCTTGTCGGACACGCCGTGCGGCGCGTGGTCCGTGGCGATGGCGTCCACCGTGCCATCCACCAGCGCCTCGCGCAGCGCCTTCACGTCCACGTCGCTCCGGAGCGGCGGCGCCATCTTCGCGTGGGTGTCGTAGTCCCCCACCGCCCGGTCATCCAGGGTGAAGTGGTGCGGCGCCACCTCGCAGGTGACGCGCAGGCCGCGCTGCCTGGCCTCGCGGATGAGCCGCACGCTGCCCTCGCACGACACGTGCGCCACGTGCAGCCGGCCCTTCGTCTCCTCCAGGAGCACCAGGTCGCGCGCCACCATGGCCACCTCCGCGGAGGAGGGAATGCCGCGCAGGCCCAGCCGCGTGGAGGTGGCGCCCTCGTGCATCGCGCCGCCGGCGGACAGCGTGAGGTCCTCCTCGTGGACCATCACCGGCACGTCGAACTGCGTGGCGTACTGGAGCACCCGGCGCATCAGGCCCGCGTTCATCACCGGGCGGCCGTCGTCGGTGAGGGCCACGCAGCCGGCGCCAATCAGCTCGCCCGCCTCCGACAGCTCCTCGCCCTTGAGCCCCTTGGTGATGGCGCCCGCCGGGTACACGTGGCACAGGCCCGCGTCCCGCGCGCGCGACAGCACCAGCTCCGTGACGAGCGCGCTGTCGTTCACCACCTTGGTGTTGGGCATGGCCACGACGCCGGTGAAGCCGCCCGCCACCGCCGCGCGGCAGCCGGTGAGGACCGTCTCCTTGCCCTCCTCGCCCGGCTCGCGCAGGTGCACGTGCAGGTCGATGAAGCCCGGCACCAGCCACCGGTCCGTGGCGTCCACCACCCGCGCGTCCCTCGGCGCGGGCAGCGGGGCTTCCGACACCTGGGCCACGCGGCCGTCCGTCACGAGCACGTCGCGAACGCCGTCCACGCCATTGCGCGGGTCGATGACGCGCGCCCGCTGGAAGAGCACCGGGGTCATGATGCGCACGCCTCCAGGATGGCCCGGCGCACCGCGACGCCGTTGGCCACCTGCTCCAGGATGACGCTGCGAGGCCCGTCCGCCACCACCGGCGACAGCTCCACGCCGCGGTTGATGGGGCCCGGGTGCAGCACGAGGGCTTCCGGCTTCATCCGCTCCGCGCGGGCGGGCGTGACACCGAACAGCCGCGAGTACTCCCGCTGGGACGGCAGGAAGGCTTCCGACATGCGCTCCGTCTGCAGCCTCAGGCACATCACCGCGTCCGCCTGGGGCAGCGCGGCGTCCAGCTGATGCGTCACCTCTCCGCCCATCTCCTCCAGCCCTGGCGGCAGGAGGGTGGGCGGTCCGCAGAGCACGACGCGGGCCCCCAGCGCCTTCAGGCACAAGAGGTTGGAGCGCGCCACGCGGCTGTGCAGCACGTCGCCGACGATCAGCACGGTGCGCCCGTCCAGGCGGCCCCAGCGCTGGCGCAGGGTGAAGGCGTCCAGCAGGGCCTGGGACGGGTGCTCATGCGCGCCGTCGCCCGCGTTGACCACCGCGCACTTCACGTGCCGGGCCACCACGCCCGGCGCGCCGGAGGAGCGGTGGCGGATGACGATGGCCGCCGGCCCCAGGGCCTCGATGTTGCGCGCCGTGTCCAGGAGCGTCTCCCCCTTGGACACGGAGGAGCCCGCGTGGCTCCAGTTGAGGACGTCCGCTCCCAGCTTCCGCGCGGCCACCTCGAAGGAGGAGCGCGTCCGGGTGGAGTCCTCGAAGAAGAGGTTCGCCACGACGCGGCCCCGCAGCACTTGCGAGGCATCCGGTCCGCCGGGCAGGTGCGCCTGGGCACGGTCGAGCAGCGCTTCCAGCTCGTCCCGCCGCCAGCCTGCGATTCCGAGAAGATGTCTCATGGGCCGGGGCCGCCGCGTACCGCGCGCCGCAGGTTGCGTCAAGCACGGCGCGTGGCGGTCCCCTGCCTGGCGTCCGTCACCGGACCGGCTCGAAGAAGCGGTCCACCCGGAGGCCCGTGCCGCCGAACAGGTTGCCCAGCAGGCCGCCCCAGCCGAGCGACAGCCACACGACCATGGCCTTGCCCTTGATGTGGCCGTAGGGCACGTAGGCGACCTCGGCGCCGCGCGGGCCGCCCAGGTTGTAGCGGCTGTCCGCGCTGTTGTCCCGGTTGTCGCCCATCACGAAGACGCTGTCGGCGGGCACCGTGTAGGGGCCCTCGTGCTCGCGGCCCGGCAGGCGCATGGGGTGCTGGAGCGCCGAGTGCACCACGCCACCCAGGTCCTCGCGGTAGAGCACCTCTTCCTGGTCGAACCAGCGGCCCGTCAGGTCGTCCTGGTTGTGGACCACGAAGTCCGGCGTCACCAGCGTGCGCGGCTGCGCCTCGCCGTTGATGCGCACCACCCCGTCGACGATCTCCACCGTGTCGCCGGGGATGCCCACGACGCGCTTGATGAAGTCCTTGGACTCGTCCACCGGGTTGTTGAAGACGATGACGTCCCCGCGCTGCGGCGCCCGCACGATGCGGAACGGCACCACGTTGATGAACGGGATGCGCACACCATAGATGAACTTGTTGACGAAGACCTGATCGCCAATCTGGAGCGTGGGCAGCATGGAGCCGGAGGGGATGCGGTACGGCTCCACCAGCACCGTGCGGATGACCAGGGCGATCAGCAGCGCCTTGCCGAACCCACCTAGGAAGTCCCACACGGACTGCTTGCGGTACGCGCCCAGGTGCTCCTGGGTGAGCTTCTCCAGCGCCTGGGTCTCCGTGCGCAGCTGCTCCGCGTTGCCCGCGACGGACGCCGCCTCCACGCGCAGGGCCTGCTCGGTGATGCGCTCCGCCACGGCCGGGGGCACCTTCGTGCCCACGCGCGCGAGGATGCGCTCGTCCTCGGAGAGCAGCTCCCGCGCCTCGTGGCGCAGCGTGCGCAGCCGAGACTCCTTCTTGGAGACGTTGCGCCACACCAGCAGGCCCACGAAGGCCAGCACCATCAAGAGGCCAAAGCCCTTCATCAGGGGCTGGGCCCACGACGCCGTCCCCGGCGCCATCTCGATCAGCGTGACGTAGGGGATGAACGCCAGGCCCACGCCACACAGCGGGGCCCAGAGGCTGGTGAGCAGCTCGCGCCACATCAGCTGGCGGCGGGCCTTGAGCTGCTCCGGGGTGCGGCGCGCGGCCATGGCCGCTCCCAGTTTGATGGAAGGACTGGCCGTGCTCATAGGCGTTACTGCTCCGTCTTGAGGACCGCGAGGAAGGCTTCCTGCGGGATCTCCACCGTGCCCACCTGCTTCATGCGCTTCTTGCCCTCCTTCTGCTTCTCCAGGAGCTTGCGCTTGCGGCTGATGTCGCCGCCGTAGCACTTGGCGAGGACGTTCTTGCGCATGGCGGAGATCGTCTCACGGGAGATGATCTTCGCGCCGATGGCGGCCTGGATGGCCACCTCGTACATCTGCTTGGGGATCACTTCCTTGAGCTTCTCGCAGACCTCGCGGCCGCGCAGGTACGCGCGCTCGCGGTGCACGATGACGGAGAGCGCGTCCACCGGCTCCCCGTTGATGAGGATGTCCAGCTTGGCCAGGTCCGACTCCGCGTAGGAGGACAACTCGTAGTCCAGGCTCGCGTAGCCGCGCGACACGCTCTTCAGCCGGTCGAAGAAGTCGAACACGACCTCCGCCATGGGCATCTCGTACGTCACCTGCACGCGGGTGCCGCTGGAGCCCAGGTACTTCATGTCCTTCTGCACGCCGCGCCGGTCCTGGCACAGCTTCAGGATGGCGCCCAGGTGCTCGTTGGGCACGTGGATGTGGCACGTGAGGATGGGCTCCTCGAACTTCTCGATGTTCTGCGTGGGCGGCAGCTTCGCCGGGTTGTCCACCAGCAGCACCTCACCCTTGCTGGTGGTGATGCGGTAGACCACCGACGGCGCCGTGGTGATCAGGTTGAGGTTGTACTCGCGCTCCAGGCGCTCCTGGACGATCTCCATGTGGAGCAGGCCCAGGTAGCCGCAGCGGAAGCCGAAGCCCAGCGCCGTGGACGACTCCGGCTCGTAGGTGAAGGCGGAGTCGTTGAGCGTCAGCTTCGCCAGCGCGTCGCGCAGGTTCTCGTAGTCGGCGGAGTCCACCGGGAAGATGCCGGAGAACACCATCGGCTTCACTTCCTTGAAGCCGGGGAACGGCGCCTCCGTGGGGCGCGCCTCCTCCGTCACGGTGTCGCCGACCTTCGCGTCCTGCAGCTCCTTCACGTTGGCGACGAGGACGCCCACCTCGCCCGCCATGAGCTGCGGCACCGGGCGCGAGAACGGGCTGAACACGCCCAGCTCCTGCACCTCGAAGACCTTGTTGTTGCTGAACATCTTGATCTTCTGCTTCAGCTTCAGCGTGCCTTCCAGCACGCGCACCAGCGTCACCACGCCCCGGTAGTTGTCGTACCAGGAGTCGAAGATGAGCGCCTTGAGCGGCGCGGTCGGCGACCCCTGCGGCGGCGGCACGCGCTGCACCACCGCCTCCAGGATGTCGTGGATGCCGAGGCCCTCCTTCGCGGAGGCCGGCACCGCGACGGACGCGTCGATGCCGATGACGTCCTCGATCTCCTCGCGCGTGCGGTCCACGTCCGCGGAGGGCAGGTCGATCTTGTTGATGACCGGGATGATCTCCAGGTTGTGGTCCAACGCCATGTAGACGTTGGCGAGCGTCTGCGCCTCCACGCCCTGGGTCGCGTCCACGACGAGCAGCGCGCCCTCGCACGCGGCGAGGCTGCGGCTCACCTCGTAGGCGAAGTCCACGTGTCCCGGCGTGTCGATGAGGTTGAGGACGTAGTTCTGGCCGTCCTTCGCGGTGTACGTCATCCGCACGGACTGGGCCTTGATGGTGATGCCCCGCTCTCGCTCGATGTCCATGTTGTCGAGGAACTGGGCCTGCGCCTCACGCTTGGTCAGCGTGCCTGTCTTCTCCAGGAGGCGGTCGGCCAGCGTCGACTTTCCATGGTCGATGTGGGCGATGATGCAGAAGTTGCGGATGTGCGCGTTTTCAGCCGGCATGTTCAGGGCGCTCGTCGGTCGCGAAGCGGGCGTAGGTAACACCGAACCGCCTGAAAATCCACGACCGGCGCACTCCCGGTCGCCGGGCACTCCACCCGCCTGACGCCTCCGCGCTCCCCCCGGCATCCGGGCCAGGGGGACACGGCCATGCTCCGGCGCCGGGGGCTCAGCCCCGGGCGCGGGCGGGCCCCGCGGCCTGCTCGCGGAAGAACTGGAGGGTGCGGCGCAGGCCCTCCGCCAGTTGCACGGACGGCTCCCAGCCCAGCACCTTCTTCGCGTGGGACGCGTCGATGCACGAGCGCAGCTGCTCGCCCGGCTTGCCCGGCGCGTGCGCGGCCTTCAGCGAGCTGCCGCCGGCCTCCGCGATGAGCTCGTAGAGCCGGTTGATGTCCGTCTCCACGCCGGTGCCGATGTTCGCGGCGCCCACGTAGTCGCTCTGGAAGGCCAGGTAGTTGGCGCGGGCCACGTCCGGACCGAAGACGAAGTCCCGCGTCTGCTTGCCCTCGCCGAAGATGGTGCAGCCCTGCCCCGCGATGGTGCGCTGGCAGAAGATGGCCACCACGCCCGCCTCGCCGTGCGGGTTCTGACGGGGGCCGTACACGTTGGCGTACCGCAGGGCGACGTACGGCAGGCCGTACTGCGCGCGGTAGTAGCCCAGGTACAGCTCGCCGGCCGCCTTGGAGACGCCGTAGGGCGACACCGGGCGCGTGGGGTGGTCCTCGCGGGCGGGGAAGGAGTCCTGCTCGCCGTAGATGGCGCCGCCGGTGGAGCTGAAGATGACCTTCTTCACGCCGGACTGGCGCGCGGCCTCCAGCAGGTTCGTCATGCCGCGGATGTTCACGTCCGCGTCGAAGCCGGGGTCCTCCACGCTGCGGCGCACGTCCATCTGGGCGGCCAGGTGGCAGAGCACCTGCGGCTTCTCCGTGCGGATGAGCTCCGCGGCCTCCGGGCTCCGGATGTCGTGCACGGCCAGCCGCACGCGCGGATCCAGGTTCTCCTTCCTGCCGCTCGTCAGGTTGTCCAGCGCGATGACCTCGTGGCCATTGCGTAGGAACTCGTCGCACACGTGCGAGCCGATGAAGCCCGCGCCGCCCGTCACCAGGACTTTCACGCCGTTCTCCCCAGGGCCCGGCCGCCAGGGGGCCGGGCCTTCAACCTCGCGTTCACTCGCGCGCGGCCAACCTATGCCCCGGAGGGGCGACCGGCAACCTCTCGGAAGTACGCGATGGTGTCCCGCAAACCATCTTCCAGCTTCACCTTGGGCTCCCAGCCCAGGAGCGTGCGCGCGCGGGTGATGTCCGGCTGGCGCTGCTTCGGATCATCTTTGGGCAGCGGGTGGTAGACGATCTGCCTACCCCCACCGGCCGCCTCGCGCACCGCCTCCGCGAACTGCTTGATGGTCATCTCGCGCGGGTTTCCGATGTTCACCGGGCCCCGGACGTCCGAGAGGATCAGCCGCACCAGGCCGTCCACCAGGTCCTTGACGTAGCAGAACGAGCGCGTCTGGCTGCCATCCCCGAAGACGCTGAAGTCCTCGCCCTTGAGCGCCTGGCCCACGAAGGCGGGCACCACGCGGCCGTCGTTGAGGCGCATGCGCGGGCCGTAGGTGTTGAAGATGCGCACGATGCGGACGTTCACGCCGCGGCTGCGCTCATAGGCGGCGCTGATGGCCTCCGAGTAGCGCTTGGCCTCGTCGTACACCGAGCGCGGGCCGATGGGGTTCACGTTGCCCCAGTAATCCTCCTTCTG
>JAFADT010000797.1 GCA_023424585.1 Pseudomonadota bacterium | reverse complement strand
GCTGGACGGCGTGTCCCTCCACGTGGCCCCCGGCGACTTCGTGGCCATCGTCGGGCCCAACGGCGCGGGCAAGTCCACGCTCCTTCGCGTGGCGCTGGGCCTGCTGCGCCCCGACGCCGGGCATGCGTGGGTGGACGGGCAGGACGTGGCGCGCCTCGCGCCCCGGGAGCGCGCGGCGCGGCTCGCGTGGCTGCCCCAGCGACTGGAGGCCGCGGAGCCCGTCACCGCGCTGGAGCAGGTCGTCTCCGCGCGCTACCGCTTCCCCGAGTCCCGCAAGGCCTCCGTGGAGGCGGCGCACCAGGCGCTCGCGCAAGCCGGCGCCGCGTCCTTCGCCCTGCGCCCCATCACGGAGCTGTCCGGCGGCGAGCGGCAGCGCGTGGCGGTGGCGGGGCTGCTCGCCCAGGAGACCCCGCTGATCCTCCTGGACGAGCCCGCCAACTTCCTGGACCCCGCCCAGCAGTTGGAGCTCTACGCGCGTATGGGCCGCCTCTGGCGCGCGGGGCGCGGGATCCTCTGCGTCACCCACGACGTCAACGTGCTGTCGCACACCCACGCTCCGGGCACGCGCGCGCCCCGCGTGGTGGGCCTGCGCCAGGGCCGCGTGGCGTTCGAGCGCGCGCACGACGCGCCCGACCTGGGCGAACACCTGGGCGAGCTGTTCGGCGTGCGCATGCACGGCACGTCCGTGGACGGACACCGCGTCTTCGTGGGCCTGCCCCGCGGTGGAGGCACGTCGTGAAGGCCTGGCTGCTCGTGGGGGTCTGCGTGGCCGCGTGCGCGGTGGCGCCGTTCATCGGGCCGGCGCTGTCCCCGGACTCGGCGGACTTCATCTTCTGGCAGCTGCGCGTGCCCCGCACGCTGATGGCCATGCTGGTGGGCGGCACGCTGTCGCTCGTGGGCGCCGTGTACCAGTCCCTCTTCGCGAACCCGCTGGCCGCGCCCAGCACCGTGGGCACCACCGCGGGCGCGACCCTGGGGGCGCTGGTGGCCATCATCCTGGGGGCCCGGCTCGCCCCCGGCGGGCTGCCGCTCATCACCGCCGCAGCGTTCGTGGGGGCGCTCGGCGTCAGCCTGGTGGTGGCCGCCATCGCCGCGGGGCGCCGCGTGCGGATGAACGACGTGGTGCTCGCCGGCATCGCGTGCTCCATGGCGGCGAGCGCCATCGCCAGCGGCCTGCAGTTCACCGCGGACTCCGCGGAGCTCATGGCCGCCATGCGCTGGTCGCTGGGCCACCTGCCGCAGGTGGGCTACTCGGGCGTGTGGCTCATCACCCCGTTCGCGGCCGTCACCCTGGCGGGGCTGCTCGCCCTCACCCGCGCGCTGGAGGTGTTCATCGCGGGCGAGGAGCACGCGGAGTCCCAGGGCGTCCCCGTGCGCCGCGTGCGCACGGTGGCCATCGGCCTGGGAGCGCTGGGCGTCGCCGCCTGCGTCGCGTGGTGCGGGCCCATCGCCTTCGTGGAGCTCATCGTCCCGCACCTCGTGCGCCGGACGCTCGGTGTGAGCCGCCGCGTCCTGCTGCCCGGCTCCGTGGTGGTGGGGGCCGCGTTCCTCGCGTTGTGCGATGCGTCGGCGCGGGTGATCCTCCCCGGGCGGGAATTGCCCGTGGGAGTGGTGACGGCCGCGCTGGGCACGCCCCTGCTCGTCTCCCTGGTCGCCCGCGCACGCTCCTGAAGTCCCCGGCCAGACGAATGCGGCCCGCGAACGCCGGGGCCCTCGGGACGAGGGGTGTACGCGACGACTTCGGGTATATTCCGCGCCATGTGGGGCCCCCGGCTGGGACGCGCCCCTGGAACTTCACGAAAGGCTTTGGGCATGAAGCGGCTGGGTAGCGTGGGTTTGATGCTGGGCGTGCTGACCCTGGGCGGGTCCTTCGGGTGCACCGACGAGAAGGAAGAGAAGGCCAAGGAGCACCGGGTCAAGGGCACCAACTTCCTCGCCGACAAGAACTACGCGGAGGCGGTGAAGGAGTACGAGGAGTCGCTGAAGATCGACCCGAACCAGGAGAAGGTCTGGGAGCGGAAGGCCTTCGCGCACCTGCAGGCGGGCCAGACGGACGAGGCCGCGCAGGCCGCGCTGAAGCTGGTGGACTTCGCGAAGACGCCCGAGGCGAAGTCCGAGGCCTACCGCAACGTCGCGGCGATGTACGCGAAGAACGGCCCGCTGGAGAAGGCCGAGCAGTACTTCCAGGAGTGCCTGAAGATCAACCCGAAGGACACCGACGCGCTGAGCTGGATCGCGGAGGTGCACTCGCAGCGCGGTGGCGCCCGCTCCATGTCCGCGCCCGCGGTCCCCGCGGAGCTGGACCTCGCGCTGAAGACGTATGATCAGGTCATCGCCATCAACCCGGACCTGCCCAATCCGTACCTGAACAAGCGCGTCGTGATGTTCAAGTACATCGAGCACGAGAAGGCGATGATGCAGGCCGCCGAGCAGGAGGCCGTGGAGGCCGCCACGCCGCCCAAGCCGGAGAAGGGCAAGAAGCCCGTGGTGGATCCGCAGGCCGCCGAGCGCGTCGCCGCCGCCAAGGCCAGCGCCGCCGAGCACGCCAAGCGCATCGAGGAGCTGACCGCCCAGGCCACCGAGGCGACCAAGCAGTTCGGCGAGGCGACCAAGCGCGCCAAGGCCGCGCAGGCGTCCGGCGCCACCAAGTAGTCCCGGCGGAGGGGACGGGGCCTAACGCCGGCCTCGTCCTCCCCCGAAGAGGGCCAGCAGCACGCCGCCCACGAGCGCGGCGCCGCCGCCCGCGACGTAGAGGGTGGTCTGCTCGGTGTTGCGGCCGGTGATGAGCTCGGTGGCGCGCTCGGTGAGCGAGTCCCGCGCCTTGAGCCCGGTGAACAGCAGCACGCCGCCCGCCACCGCGAGCATCAATCCCACGATTCGCACAGCACCCACACGGCCTCCTTGAGTGGAACGGCGGCGCGGCCGGAAGGCCCGGCCCCGCGCTCAACGCTTGCGCTTGCCCGGGGCTCCGCGCCCCGGCTTCTTCGCGCCCTTGGACCCGCCGGCCTTCTTCCCCGGCGCGGCCTTCTTCGAGGGCTTCGCCCGCGAGCTCGCACCCGCGGCCGCCTTGCGGAGCTTCTTGGACGCACCCGCACGGCCGGCAGCCGCTCCCGTGGAGAGCTGGCCCTTCTGCGCGGCCAGCGCGCGGATCCGGTCGAAGCCCGGGTGTGGCGACGCGGCCGGAGCGGAGGCGTCGGCGTCGAAGCCCGGAGGCGTTAGAGCCTCGCGAGGCGCCCTGGCTCGCGGCGCCGACGCATCGTCCGAGTCCGAGCGCGCCGCCCCCCAGACTTCACGGGGGCGCTTCGCTCCGCGCGCGGCCTCACCGCCGAAGCGGTCCGCGTCCTGGGGCCCGCGAACGGGCCTCGCAGCGCGAGCGGCCTCGTCACCAGAGCGGTCCGTGTCCACGAGGTCCTCGCGAGCCGCCGGGGCCTCCGGCGCCGCGCCGGGCTCACGGCCCTCATCGGACGCGGGGCGCGTGGGACGGATGACCTTGCGCTTGCCCTTGGCCGGCGTGGCCGGCTCCGCCCTGGGCGCGGGGGCATCCTCCGTGCGGGCCCGCAGGACGCGGGAGGTGGCGCGGGCAGGCGCGGCCTCCTCGCGGCGTCCCTCCCGGCTGAACCGTCCTCGCG
>JAFADT010000754.1 GCA_023424585.1 Pseudomonadota bacterium | reverse complement strand
CGCCAGCACGGTGCGCGCCGCGTCCTCGGAGCCGCCCAGCACCGCGGCCAGCGCCGCCACCTGCGCCTCCGCGCGCGCGAGCAGCGCCTCCGAACCGGCCACCTCGCGCAGCGAACGGAACGGCACGGCTTCCGCGCCGGGGACGCGCAGCGCGCGCCGAGGACGCTTGCGCCGGAGGGCCTCCAGCCCGGCGGCCTCCTCCGGGAGCACCAGCGGCACGTCGTCCAGCTTCACGAAGGGCGCCTTGAAGAGGCGGTCCGCGCGGTACTTGAGCTGGAGCGTCAGCGTGAAGCCCACCTGGAAGACGCGGCGCAGCGGCGTGTCCCGCAGCGCGTCCGGCGCCTTCGCGGGGTCGGCCCCCGTCAGGTGCTCCAGGCCCAGCGACAGGTAGTCGCGCACCCACTCGCCCACGCGGCGCACGGCGTCCAGGTCGCCCGGGTCGCCCAGCTCCGCGACGAGCACCGCGTTGGCCACCTCCCGCAGCTCGTCCTCCGCGTTCATCCGCTCCACGTCGGACAGGTCCCGGAAGGCCGCCTCCAGGTAGTCCACGTGGCCGCCCGTAGCGGTGAGCGCGGGCGTCCCCGCCCCCAGGGGGCGCGGCGGCACGTCCACGCGGCTGAAGAGGGACAGCGCGTCCTCCAGCGAGGGGAAGCCCAGGTCCGCCAGGCGCGCGCGGCGGAACTGGAACGCGGTCTCCTCCAGCTCGGAGGGGATCTCCCAGCGCACGGCCTCGAAGAGGCGCACCGCTTCAAAGGGGTTCTCCGCGATGAGGTCGTTGAGGAGCGCGCGCATGGCGGACATCTCCACGCCCTCCGCCTTCAGCTCCACCAGGTAGCGCCCCTCCGGGGTCTCCACCGTCACGCCCTGCGGGTTGACGTCCGGGTTCTCCTCCAGGTCGTGGACGACGGTGAACTCCTTGAGGAGCGTCTCCACCACCTCCAGGTCCACCGCGTGCACCTTGCGAAGGAAGTCCTCCAGCTCGTCACCGCGCGCGGCGCGCAGCCAGGTGAGCACCGCGTGCGGCTCCAGCTTGTCCTTCGCCCAGCCGCCCAGGTCCACGAAGGTGCGGAACTGCGCGGGGGACGCCAGCTGCACGAGCTCCGTCGTGTCCGCCAGCCCCACCTCCTGGATGGTGACGTAGAGGTCCTCCGCGGGCAGCGAGCGCACCAGCGCGGCCGTGTCCTCCGCGTCGAAGAGCGCCTTCACCCGCTGACGCGGGGCCAGGCGCATCCACCGCTGACGCTCCTCGCGGGGCGCGAGGGGCGAACCACCACCATTCGTCTTGCCGTTCTGGGACACGCCGGGGGTGCTACCACAGCGGCCCTGTTCCGGCAGCCTCAGACGCGGGTGACCTTGCCGAAGGTGTCCAGCAGCGTGCCCCACACCTCCTCCACCCCCAGCTTCTCCGTGGAGGAGAACGGGAGGACCGCCTCGCGGGGCAGCTCCAGCTGCTCGGCCACCTTCTGCAGCCGGGGCTTGCGCTGCGCCTTCGTCAGCCGGTCCACCTTGGTGGCCACGACGAGGATGCGGCGGTTGTGCTCCTGGAGGTAGTCCAGCGTCTGCAGGTCCTCCGGCGTGGGCCCCACCTCCGCGTCGATGATGCTCACCACCACCTCCAGCCGGTGCCGGTTCTTGAGGTAGGTGGTGATCATCTCCTGCCACTGGGCCTTGTCCGCCTTGCTCGCCTTGGCGAAGCCGTAGCCGGGCAGGTCCGCCAGGCGCACCGTGTGGCGCACGCCGTCGCGGTCCAGGTCCACGTCGAAGAAGTTGAGCGTGCGGGTGCGCCCCGGCGTGTTGGACACGCGCACCAGCTTCCGCCGGTTCGTGAGGGCGTTGATCATGGACGACTTGCCGACGTTGGAGCGGCCCACGAAGGCCACCTCCGCGGCGTGGTCCGTGGGCAGCCCCTTGAGCTCCACGGCGGTGGTGACGAAGCGGGCGTCGAGGATCTTGATCAAGCGGAGGTCACTTACTTCTTCGCCGTGGCGGGAGCCGGCGTGGAGGGGGCCGCGTCCGCGCGGGGCTGCTGCCTGCGAGCGCGCTCGGCGGACCAGTGGTCGATGGCCTTCAGCGCTTCCTTGAAGTCGAACGGGCGCAGGGATGGCGAGGAGGCGTCATGGCAGGTGCGGCACTGCTTCTCCGACGGGTCCACCAGCCCCACCAGCCGCGCCAGCTCCGGGTCCTTCATCACGTAGGACGGCGAGTAGTACTGCCCGCCGCCGTGGCACGTCTCGCAGGTGACGGCGGACAGCTGCTGCTCGGCCTGGTCCGGCGCGTGGCAGGACAGGCACCGCGCGTCCTTCTTCTGCGTCTCCGCCAGCGTCTCCGTGGCCCGGGCGTGCTTGGACTTCATCCACGCGTCGTACGCCTCCGGGTGGCAGCCCTTGCAGCTGTCGGGGCCCGTGAAGTCCGCGGCGCCGGCGAGGCCGCCGCAGAGGGCGAGCAGGAGGGCGGAAAAGACCCGGAAGGCACGAGAAGACATGCCTTGAGCACGTAGCAGAGGCCCCTGGAGGGGGCAAGGCGTCTCGTTCGTGATTGAATACCGGGTGGACAGGTGCGTGGCTTGAGGTAACGGACCTTGAGGCGTGCCTGCCTGATCCGCTAGGGAGGAGTCGTGATGCGGACCCCCGTGATTGCCGTCCTGTTCGCCGTCGCCGTGCTTGCCGTCTCCCTGCCTGCCTCCGCCAAGCCGTGGCAGGGCATCGAGCCCGGGTCCTCCAAGAAGGAGGACGTCCTGAAGAAGTTCGGGGAGCCGTCCCGGACCATGACCCAGGACGGCAAGGAGATCCTGGCCTACTTCCAGAAGGAGGCCATCAAGGGCACCACCCAGGCCCAGTTCAAGGTGGACCCGGCCACCCAGCTGGTGGAGCGCATCGACGTGTTCCCCGGGCCGGTCATCGAGAAGGACACCGTCGAGAACAGCTACGGCCCCGCGTGCCCGGGGGGCGCCATGCCCGCCACGCCCTGCTACCTGCGCAAGCTGACGGACGACTTCCGCACCTACTTCCTCTACGTGAAGCTGGGCGTGGCCATCTTCTTCAACGAGGACGGCAAGACGGTGCAGTCCTTCGTCTTCACCACGCCCAAGGCCGCGAAGTAGCCCGTGCACGTCTTCGGCCTGACGGGCGGCATCGCCTCCGGCAAGAGCACGGTGAGCCGGATGCTCCGGGAGCTGGGCGCGCGCGTGCTGGACGCGGACGTGCTCGCCCGGGAGGTGGTGGAGCCCGGCACCCCCGGCCTGAAGCGCATCGACGAGCGCTTCCCCGGCGTGGTGGGCCCCGACGGCCGCCTGGACCGGGTGAAGCTGGGCGCGCACATCTTCGCGAACGCCGGGGAGCGAGCCGCGCTCAACGCCATCGTGCACCCGGAGGTCCGGGCCCTCTTCCTCCAGAAGCTCCAGGCGCTGGAGGCCGAGGGCGTCACCCACGCCGTCTACGACGTGCCGCTGCTCATCGAAACGGGCCTGCACACGGCGATGGAGGGCGTGGCCGTGGTGTGGGTGCCCCGGGACGTGCAGAAGGCGCGGCTGATGACGCGCGACGGCCTCACGGAGGCGCAGGCGGAGGCGCGGCTTCAGGCGCAGATGCCGCTGGACGACAAGCGCGCGCACGCGACGTGGGTCATCGACAACAGCGGCGCGCCGGAGGCCACCCGTCCCCAGGTGGAGGCGGTCTGGCGGGCGATGCTCGCGCGCGGCTGACGGGCGGTTATGCTGCGCCGCGAATGAGCGACACGGCGACGACGCGGCAGGGCCCTGGCACCTACTTCCTCACCGGCTACCCGGGCTTCATCGGCAAGCGGCTGGTGGAGCACATCGCGCGGGAGGACCCGCGGGGGCACATCTACGTGCTCGTGCAGCCCAAGGCCTTCAAGGAGGCGCAGGCGCTCGCGGCGAAGGTGAAGGGCGCGCGCGTGGAGCTGCTCACCGGCGACGCGGTGGACATGCACCTGGGCCTGTCCGGCGAGGAGTATCAGCGCCTGTGCGAGCGGGTGACGGACATCTTCCACCTGGCCGCCGTGTCGCAGCTGGGGGTGCCCAAGGAGACCGCGTGGCGGGTGAACGTGGACGGCACGCGCAACATGCTGGAGCTGGCGCGCGACTGCGAGAACCTCTCGCGCTTCAACCACTTCTCCACCTGCTACGTGTCCGGCGACCGCGTGGGCGTCATCGCCGAGGACGAGCTGGACCGGGGCCAGTCCTTCCGCAACGCCTACGAGGAGACCAAGTTCCAGGCGGAGCGGCTGGTGCAGCGCGCCGCCGCCACCCTCCCCGTCACCATCTTCCGTCCCTCCAGCGTGGTGGGTGATTCGCGCACGGGCGAGATCGATCGCTTCGAGGGCCCCTACTACCTGGGCATCCTGCTCGTCACGTCCCCGCTGGTGGTGCCGCTGCCCCTGCCGGGCAACGGCGTCGCGCCGCTCAACGTCGTCCCGGTGGACTTCGTGGTGGAGGCCGTGTGGCGGCTGTCGCGCGACGTGCGCGCGAAGGGGCGCACCTTCCACCTGGTGGACCCCAACCCCATGAGCGCGCGGCGCGTGTACGAGCTCATCGCGGAGAAGGCCCACAAGCGGCTGCCGCGCTTCAACCTGTCCGCGCGCGCCGCGGACGTGATGCTGCGGCTGCCCGTGCTGGAGAAGCTGGCCCGGCCCCAGCGCGCCGCCATCAGCTACGTGAACCACCTGGCCATCTACAACTGCCACAACACGCTGGAGCTGCTCGACGGCACCGGCGTGCGCTGCCCACCGCTGTCTTCGTATCTGGATCAGCTCGTCGCCTACGTGCGCGAGCAGTACAAGCAGCGCAAGGAGGGCGCGGAGGTGGAGGATCCGCTCGACCACGGCCCGCTGCCCTCGCGCGACGAAGGCCCCGCCGCGCCCCGTTCGCGCCGCTGAGCAGGGTTTCCTCCCACACGCAAGGTGCGGCGCGGCACCTGTTTCACG
>JAFADT010000735.1 GCA_023424585.1 Pseudomonadota bacterium | reverse complement strand
CTGCTTGCGCTCGCCCTCGGTGAGCAGCGGCAGGCGCTGGATGGGCGCGTCGGGCGACGCCGCCACGCCCTCCAACAGCACCGCCAGGTGCGAAAGCATGCGCTCGGCGGTGCTCGCGTCGAACAGGTCGGAGTTGTACTCCATCGCTCCGCGCAGCTCGCCGTCGACCTCCGAGTGCGTCATGTTCAGATCGAACTGGGCCGTGCGGTGTTCCAGCGGCATGGGGCGCAGCGTGAGCCCCGGCGCCTTCAGCTCCGGCACCGGAGCGCCGCGGAACGACAGCAGCACCTGGAACAGCGGCGTGCGACTGGTGTCGCGCGTGGGCGCCAGCTCCTCCACCAGCTTCTCGAACGGCACGTCCTGGTGCGCGTAGGCACTCAGGGTCGTCTCGCGCACCTGCGCCAGCAGCTCGCGGAAGCTCGGGTTGCCCCCCAGCTTCGCGCGCAGCACCAGCGTGTTGACGAAGAAGCCGATGAGCCCCTCCGTCTCCGTCCGGCCACGGCCCGCGATGGGCGTGCCGACGGTCACGTCGTCCTGGCCGGAGTAGCGCGACAGCAGCACCTGCCAGGCCGTCAGCAGCACCATGAAGGGCGTCACGCCCTCCTTCAATGCCAGCGCCTTGAGCGCCTCCGTCGCCTGCCTGCCCATCCGGAACTGGATGCTGGCGCCCCGGTACGTCTGCACCGCCGGACGCGGCCGATCCGTGGGCAGCTCCAGCGCGGCGGGCACACCAGAGAGCTGCTGCTTCCAGTACCCGAGCTGACGCGCGAGCACGTCGCCCTGCAACCAATCGCGCTGCCAGCCCGCGTAGTCGGCGTACTGCACCGGCAGCTCCGGCAGCGACGGCGTGCGACCCGTGGCGAACGCCTCGTAGAGGGCCGCCATCTCCCGCACCAGCACGCCCAGCGACCAGCCGTCCGAGACGATGTGGTGCATCGTCACGAGCATCACGTGCTGCTCCGCGCTCAGCTTGAACAGCTTCACGCGCAACAGCGGGCCCGTGTCGAGCCGGAACGGCCGCTGGGCCTCTTCATTGGCCTGCCGCGAGGCCTCGGCCTCACGCTGGGCCTCGGGCACCCCGGACAGGTCCACCTTCGTCACCGAGAACGGCGCCGGAGAATGGACGACCTGGGCGGGCTGGCCTTCTCG
Source organism: Pseudomonadota bacterium (assembly GCA_023424585.1). Taxonomy (GTDB): domain Bacteria; phylum Myxococcota; class Myxococcia; order Myxococcales; family Myxococcaceae; genus Corallococcus. The sequence goes on along the minus strand of JAFADT010000735.1, from coordinate 3,944 downwards.
CGTCGGGAAGGTGGTGCGCAGCGATTCGTGCCGACGCACCAGCTCCGTGAACGCCTGCTCCAACGCCGCCACGTCCACCGTTCCGTCCAGCCGGACGGACAGCGGCATGTTGTAGAAGGCGCTGTCCGGTTCCAGTTGGTTGAGGAACCACAGGCGCTGCTGCGCGAACGACAGCGGCATCCGCTCCGCCCGGGTCAGCGCCACGAGGGGCGGCGCCTGCACGCCCCGCCCCTGCGCCACCAGCACGTCCACGCGCCGCGCGAGCTCCGCGACGCTGGGCGCCTCGAAGAGCATGCGCAGCGGCAGCTCCACGCCGAAGGCCTCGCGGATGCGCGAAGCCACCTGCATGGCCAGCAGCGAGTGCCCGCCCAACTCGAAGAAGTTGTCGTGCGCCCCCACCCGCTCCACGCCGATCAGCCGCGACCACAGGGCCGCCAGCAGCTCCTCCGTGGGCGTGCGCGGCGCCACGTACACCGGACGCGCGTCCGACGCGTCCTGCTCCGGCGCGGGCAGCGCGCGGCGATCCACCTTGCCGTTGGACGTCAGCGGCAGGGCCGCCAGCATCACGAAGGCGGACGGCATCATGTAGTCCGGCAGCCGCGACTTCAGGCCCTGGCGCAGCGCCCCGGCGTCCAGCGTGTGGCCGGGCACCGCGACGACGTAGGCCACCAGGCGCTTGTCGCCCGGCACGTCCTCGCGCGCCAGCACGACGACCTCCGCCACGCCGGGCAGGCCGCTCATCGCCGCCTCGACTTCAGGCAGCTCGATGCGGAAGCCGCGCACCTTCACCTGGAAGTCGACGCGGCCCAGGAACTCCAGCGCGCCGTCTGGCAGGTAGCGCACGCGGTCACCCGTGCGGTACACGCGCGCGCCCGGCACCGGATGGAACGGATCCGCGAGGAAGCGCTCCATCGTGAGGCCCGGCTGGCCCAGGTAGCCCCGGGCCACGCCCGCGCCGCCGATGAAGAGCTCACCCGGCACGCCCACGGGGGCGGGCTGCATGGCCGCGTCCAGCACGTACATGCGCGCGTTGGGCAGCGGGCGGCCCAGCGGCACGGAGGCCGTCGCCGCGAGCTGCGTTCCCCGCGCCACCTTCCACGTCAGCACGCCGACCGTCGTCTCGGTGGGGCCGTAGTGGTTGAACACCTCCAGGCCGGGCGCGAGCGCGTGCACGCGGGCGACGAGCGTGGGGTCGGAGGCCTCGCCGCCCAGCACCAGCCGCTTGCGCGGCAACACGCGCTCGGGCGACGGCGACGCCAGGAGCGCCGTGAGGTGCGAAGGGACGATCTTGAGGCAGTCCACCGCGTGGCGCTGGAAGTAGTCGCCGAGCGCGGCCGGGTCCGTCGCCCGCTCCTTGGAGATGAGGTGCAGCGTCCCGCCGCCGCTCAACGTCGGGAACACGGCGGTGTGGCCCAGGTCCGCTGCCAGCGTGGACACCGACGCGAAGCTCGCCGCGGGCGGCAGCTCCAGGCGCAGCGTCACGCCGTCCACGTAGTGGTTGAGCTGGCGGTGCTCGACGGCGACACCCTTGGGCCGGCCCGTGGAGCCGGACGTGAAGATGACGTAGGCCAGCGAGCTGGAATCCCCCAGCCGCGCGGGGGTGTCTTCACGCTCGCGCGCGAGCATCGCGGCGTCGGTGTCCAGGCACACGTGTCCCCTGGAGGCGTCCGCCACGCTCGCGGCGAGCGAGGCCTGCGTGACGACGAGTGAAGCCGCCGCATCCTCCAGCACCGTGCGCAGGCGCTCCGCCGGGTGCGACGGCTCCAGGGGCACGTAAGCGCCGCCGGCCTTGAGGATGCCCATCATGCCGACGATGGCGTCCGGGGTGCGCTCGGTGAGCAGGCCCACGCGCGCATCCGGCCCCACGCCGCGCGCGCGCAGCCAGTGCGCGAGCTGGTTGGCCCGGCGGTTCAGCTCGCCGTAGGTGAGCCGGCCGTCGTCGCAGACCACCGCCACCGCGTCGGGCGTGCGGGCCGCGTGAGCCGCGAAGCGCTCATGGACGCAGGTGTCATCCGCGGGCGCCGCGTCCGTGGCGTTCCACTCCACCAGCAGCTTCTGGCGCTCCGCGTCCGGCAACAGCAGCGCACGCTCGTGGCGCGAGTGCGGGTAGGCAGCCATCGCTTCGAGAGCGCGGAAGTAGTAGCCCGCCAGCGCCTCCGTCTGGTCCGCGTCGCGCTGCGTGCCATTGGTGCGCAGCACGAGCATCAGCGCGCCGGTGTCCGGGCGCTGGAGGAACAGCGTGCTCAGCGGCAGCTCCATCCACGCGGTGGACGGCGTCTCCTCCAACAGGCGCACGCCCTCCAGCTGCGACAGGCCTCCGGCCACGTGGAAGTGGACGAAGTTGAAGAGGTTATCGAACAGGCGCTGCCCCCCCAGCTGCTGCTGCAACCGCCCCATGGGGTAGCGGCGGTGCGGCCAGATGTCGGCGTCCGCCTTCGAGACCTGGCGCACCAGATCCAGCCACGTGCCGTCCTCCAGCGTCACCGGGAACGGGATGCTGTTGAGGAACAGGCCCACCATGCGCTCACTGTCGGCCGTCTCCGGACGACCGTTGGCGACCACGCCCGTCACCACCGAGCGGCGGCCCTCCATCAGCGCGCGCACGCGCAGGTGCGCCGCCAGCAGCACGGTCTTGAGGGGCACGCCGGCCACCTGCGCCACGCGCTGGAGTCCTTCCTGGAGCGCGGCGGGCACGTCCAGCTGCCGCATGCTCAGCACCGGCGCCTGTCCCTCGGGCAGCGGCGCGCGCGGCGCGGGACGGTCCACTTCCGCGAGGCGCGACTTCCAGAACCGCTCGCCCTCGCCGGACGTGAGCGACTGGTGCTCCAGCGCGACGAACTGGCGGTAGGTGACGGCCAGCGGCGCCGCCTCCGGGGCCGGCGTGCCGCGCAGCAGGTTCACGTAGCCGCGGAACAGCTCCGACAACAGCGTCGCGAGGCTCCAGCCATCCAGGATGGCGTGGTGGAAGATGAGCGAGAACTGGAGCGTCTTCTCCGTGCGGCGGTAGAGCGCGAAGCGCAGGAGCGGCGCGCGGCTCCAGTCGAACGGGCGGCAGCGGTCCTCCTCCACGAGCCTGCGCAACAGCGCGTCCTGCTCCGAGGCGGGGACGTGGCGCACGTCGTGGATGGACAGCGGCACCTGCGCCTCGCGGTGCACGAGCTGCAACGGCTGCTCGTAGCCGGTGAGGTCGAACGAGGTGCGCAGGAGGGAGTGACGACGGGCCAGCTCGGCCAGCAACTGGCGCAGCTTCGCCTCATCCAGCGCCATCTCCAGGTGGTAGCTGGTGGCGTCGTGGTACATGCCCGACGCTTGGTCCAGCTGACTCTGGAAGAGCATGCCGGCCTGGAGCACGGCCACCGGGTACGCCTCCTCCACGTCCGCGGGCAGGCGCGCGCGGTCCGCGTCGGACAGCAGGCTGAAGGGCTCCGAGCCCGGGACGGCCTGCCCCGCCGCCTTCGAGGGCGCCGCCTGCACCAGGTTCCCGAGCGCGCGGATGGTGGGCTGGCGCAGCAGCTCCATCATGGGCAGATCCAGCCCGCGCTCGCGCAGCTTCGCGATGAGCTGGATGCTGCGGATGGAGTCACCGCCCAGGTCGTAGAAGCTGTCGTCGATACCGACGCGCTCCACGCCCAGCACCTCTGCCCAGACCTCGCACAGCGTGGTCTCCTCCGGCGTGCGCGGGGCGGCGTACTCGGTGGACATCTGCGGACGCTCGCTGCCGGGCACGGGCAGCGCGCGGCGGTCCACCTTGCCGTTGGGGGTGAGCGGCAGCGCGTCCAGCGCCATCAGCGCCGTGGGCACCATGTACGCGGGCAGCTTGTCGTGCAGGAACGCACGCATCGTGTCCACGCCCAGCGGCTCCGCGCCCTCCTCCGTGACGACGTAGGCCACCAGCGCCTTCTCGCCCGCGACCTCCTGCACGGCGACGGTGACGTCCAGCACGG
>JAFADT010000707.1 GCA_023424585.1 Pseudomonadota bacterium | reverse complement strand
TCCTGCCGTTCCCGCTCCAGCCGGGCCTGCCGCTCACGCTCCTGACGCTCGCGCTCCATGCGGCCCTGGTCCTGGCGGCTCACGAGAGGGGTGGCGGCGTGGAAGTCGGCCGCCATCACCGGGGAGCTCGCCACGAGCGCCACAGCCACCACCATCTTCTTGAGCATCGCCTTCATGACCGCCTCCGTTGAGCCGCGTTGTCGCTGCGTTCTGAACCTTCTGACGGTGGAGGCCCCGGCTGATTCAACCCTTCCAGGCTACGCGCCCCCTCCTGTTTTCCTCGGGAGAGGTCCCCTGAAACACTCTGAAATCGAGCCCGGATGAAGCCACTTCGCACAGGCAGGGAGCCCGGGCGGTGTCGAGCCTCCCGGATGTCGACGGAACCGGGAATGAGCTGAAGCGAGCCCTCCTCCAGTGCACGTCCCTCCTGTTGCGTCGAGTAGGCTCGCGCGCCGGTACTCCACCTTCCCTGGGAAGAACACGTGACGCGCTGGACGGGCTTGTTGACGGTGATGGCGCTGGGCGCTGGCGCCGTGGGCTGCCCTGACGCCACGCCGCCCGCGAAGGTGGCGCGCGCACAGGTGAAGCGGACGGGCCCCGCGACCATGGAGGTCATCCCCGCCGAGGGGCAGCTCCCCTACTGCATGCTCTTCACCATGTCGGAGAAGGGCGTCATGCGACAGCTCACGCTGACGCGAGAGAACCGCGCCATCCGCTGCTCCGCGAACCAGCCCGTCGCCAACACCCACTTCCGCGTGCCGGTGCAGGAGGGGAAGGTGCGCGTCTACGTCTTCTTCTCCGACGAGCGCGTGCTGGCGAACTCCGTGGCGCGGCAGCTCTACGACCTGCGGGACCGCGAGCGCGTCACCGCCATGGACCTGCGGCTGCCGGGCCGCATCTACATGGAGACGCTGGAGTTCACGCCGGAGACAGGCGAGCCAACGCGGACAGGAGGGGGCATGGACGCGGGCGACGCGGCACGGGATGCGGGCCCCCGCGCGGCGCCCGTGGAGTCCTCCGCCCACTGACCGCCAGACGCGAAGAGGCCCGAGGGTGGATCTCCGCCCCCGGGCCTCCGTACTGCTTCAGGCTTTGACGCCATGGGCGCTTAGTTCACCCAGCCACCGCTGTACCGCGAGTCGCGCCGCGCCAGCCGCTCGCGCTCCTGACGCTGGCGCTCCAGCCGCGCCAGCCGCTCGCGCTCCTGCCGTTCCCGCTCCAGCCGCGCCAGGCGCTCCCGTTCCAGCCGCGCCCGCTCCAGCTTCGCCAGCCGCTCGCGCTCCTTGCGCGCCCGTTCCATCCGCTCGCGCTCCAGCCGCGCCTGCCGCTCACGCTCCTGCCGCGCCCGTTCCATCCGCTCGCGCTCCAGCCGCGCCTGCCGCTCACGCTCCTGACGCTCGCGCTCCATGCGGGCCTGGTCCTGACGGCTCACGAGGGGGCTGGCGGCGTGGAAGTCCGCCGCCATCACCGGGGTGCTCGCGACGAGCGCCACAGCCACCACCATCTTCTTGAGCATCGCCTTCATGACCTGCCTCCGTTGAGCCGCGTTGTTGCTGCGTTCTGAACCTTCTGACGGGGGCGGCCCGGGTTGATTCAACCGCGCCAAAGGCGCGGGGCCCCTCCCGTTTCCCTCGGAAGAGGCCCCGCTGAAACACGCTGAAATCAAGTCGGCGTGAAGCCGCTTCTCAGTACGCCGCGCGGGCCATGGCCAGCAGGTCCGCCTCCGTCACGGAGCGGGGGTTCCCCTGGTGCGACGCGTCCTGGAAGGCCTTCTGCGCGATGTGCTCCAGGTCCTGCTCCTTCACGCCCGCCTCGCGCAGCCGCGCGGGAATCCCCACGGCCGCCGCCAGCTTGCGCACGCGGTCGATGGCGTTGGCGGCGAGCACCTCCTCGCGCGCGTTGGACGTGTCCCCCAGCGCCGTGGCGATGCGCGCCAGCCGCGCCGTGCAGGACGCGCGGTTGAACTCCATCACCGCGGGCAGGACGATGGCGTTGGCCAGGCCGTGCGGCACGTGGGAGATGGGCGTCAGCGCGTGCGCCAGCGCGTGGCTCGCGCCCAGGCCCTTCTGGAAGGCCATGGCGCCCTCCATCGCCGCCACCATCATGTCCGTGCGCGCCGCCAGGTCGCGGCCCTCCTTCACCGCCGTCACCAGCGAGCGCCCCACGCGCGCCACCCCGTCGATGGCCACCGCGTCCGCGAGCGGATGGAAGCCATTCGCGACATACGCCTCGATGCAGTGGGTGAGCGCGTCCATGCCCGTGGCCGCCGTGACGGACGGAGGCAGGCCCAGCGTCAGCTCCGGGTCGATGACGGCCACCTTCGGCAGCAGGTACGGGCTGAAGATGACCGTCTTGCGGCCCGTGTCCGCCAGCGTCACCACGCCGGAGCGCCCGACCTCCGAGCCCGTGCCCGCCGTCGTCGGGATGGCGATGAGCGGAGGCAGGTCGTCGCGCACGTACTGGTCGCCCCCCTTCGCGTCGTCGTAGCGGCTGAGCGGCGGCTCGTGCGTGGTGAGCAGTTGCACCAGCTTGCCCGCGTCCAGCGCGCTGCCGCCCCCCAGCGCGACGATGCCGTCCGCCTTGTGCGCGCGGTATGCCTCCAGGCCCGCGAACACGTCGCGCTCCGTGGGGTTGGGCTCCACGCGGTCGAACACCGCGCAGTCCATCCCCGCGCCCTTGAGCACCTCCATCACGCGCGTGGCGAGCCCCGCCTTCACCACGCCCGCGTCCGTCACCAGCAGCGGGCGCTTCATGTTCAGCCGCGCCGCGTGCGCGGGCAGCCGCTGGAGCGCGCCCGCGCCGAACACGATGCGCGTGGGCCACGACATCTCCGTGACGCGCGGCTCCGAGGGAATGTCGAAAGGCTTCATGGAAGGTCCTCCTTCAGATGAGCTCCAGGTAGCGCTCCAGCTCCCAGGAGGTGACCGCCCGCTCGTACTGGCGCACCTCCCACTCTCGGGTGCGCACGAAGTGGTCGACGAAGCCGTCACCCAGCAGCTCGCGGGCGCGCTCGCTGTGCTTCAAGAGGGCCACCGCGTCCTTCAGGTTGCGGGGCAGCGGCTTCGCGTGCTTCGCCTCGTAGGCGTTGGACAGCACGGGCGCGGGCGGCTCGACTTCGTTCTCGATGCCCCACAGGCCCGCGGCCAGGCTCACCGCCATGCCGATGTACGCGTTCATGTCCGCGCCCAGCTGGCGGTACTCGATGCGCATGGACTTGCCGCTGTCGCCGATGACGCGGATGGCGCAGGTGCGGTTCTCCAGGCCCCACGTCGCGGTGGTGGGCGCCCAGGTGTTCTCCACGCTGCGCTTGTAGCTGTTGATGGTGGGCCAGTAGAGCGCCGTGAGCTCCGGCATCAGCGCCACCTGCCCGCCGATGTAGTGCCGCATCAGCTTGCTCATGCCGTGCTTCTGCGACGGGTCGTGGAAGAGGTTCTCCTCGTCCTTCAGGTTCCACAGCGACTGGTGCACGTGGCCCGAGCAGCCGGGCAGCTTCGAGCTCACCTTGGCCATGAAGCACGCGGACACCCCGTGCTTCGCGCAGATCTCCTTCACCACCGTCTTGAACAGCGCCGCGCGGTCCGCGGCCAGCTCCAGCGTGTCGTAGCGGATGGCGGCCTCGAAGACGCCGGGGCCCGTCTCCGTGTGGAAGCCCTCGATGTTGAGCCCGAACGCGTTGCACCCGTCGATGAGCGCGTGCACCAGCGGCGCGTTCAGCGACGTGCGCAGCCACGAGTAGCCGAACATGCCCGGCGTCAGCGGCGTGAGGTTCTGGAAGCCCTTGTCATGCAGGCTCTGCGGCCCCTCCTTGAAGAGGAAGAACTCGTACTCCGCGCCGAACTTCGGCAGGAAGCCCAGCTTGCGCGCGCGCTGGCCCATCTTCTGGAGCAGCTGGCGGGGGCTCGCCTCGAATGGCGTCCCGTCCGGGTTCGCGAAGTCCAGGAGGAACGCCGCGGTGTCCGGCTCCCACGGGATGATGCGCGCGGTGGACAGGTCCACCTTCGCGGGCGTGTCCGGGTAGCCCGTGTGCCAGCCCGTCACCTTCGTGTTGTCCAGCAGGTCGTCGCCCAGGTCCCAGCCGAAGACGACGTCGCAGAAGCCCAGGCCGCTCTTCGCGGCGCTGTAGAACTTCTCCAGCGAGATGTACTTGCCGCGCCAGACGCCATCCATGTCGATGGCGCCCACCTTCACCTTGCGGACGTTCTTCTCGTCCATCCACCGGCGCAGGGAGTCCAGGTCCCCCGCCTGTCCAGGCACCGCGCGAGGCCCGCCCTCGCTCCGCTCCTTCGCGCGGGCCCGGCGGGCCATCGCCGGATGGGTGAGCACCTTGGCCTTGGGACGCGATGCCATGCGGACCTTCCTTTTCTTCGTCATGCGGAAGAGGGAGCGAGAGAACCAGGCGCAGCGCACGGCGGCGTCAGGGGGACGGCAGCCTCGTCCACACGGCCTTCGTCTGGAGGTAGCCGTCCAGCGCGTGGTGGCCCAGGTCCTTGCCCCAGCCGGATTCCTTGTAGCCACCGAAGGGCGCCGCGTCGTCGAATTCGTTGAAGCAGTTGATCCACACCACGCCGCTCTTCACCTGCTTCGCCAGCGCGTGGGCCTTGGCCACGTCACCGGTCCAGATGGACGCGGCCAGGCCGTATTGCGTGCTGTTCGCCAGCGAGAGGGCCTCCGCGTCGTCGCGGAAGCGCAGGCAGCTGAGCACCGGGCCGAAGATCTCCTCCTGGGCGATCCTCATGTCCGGCTTCACGTCGCCGAAGATGGTGGGCTTCACGAAGCAGCCCTTCGCCTTGAAGCCCTCCGTGTCGCGGCCACCGCCCGCGAGCAGCTTCGCGCCCTGCTGCTTGCCGCTCTCGATGTAGCCCAGCACCACGTCCAGCTGCTTCTGGCTCACCAGCGCGCCCATCTCCGTGGCCGAATCCAGCGGGTCGCCCACCTTCATCGTGCGCGCCTTCTCCGCGAGCTTCGCGACGAACGCGTCGTAGGCGTCCTGGTGCACCAGCACGCGGCTGCCCGCGTTGCACGTCTCGCCCTTGTTTCCGAAGATGCCCCAGAAGCACGCGTCCACCGCGCGGTCGAAGTCCGCGTCCGGGAAGATGAGCTGCGGGCTCTTGCCCCCCAGCTCCAGCGTCAGCTTCTTCAGGTTGCTCGCGGCGGACGCCTGCAACAGCCGGCGCGCGGTGCGGCCGGAGCCGGTGAACGAGATCTTGTCCACGTCCGGGTGCCGGGCGATCGCCTCGCCCGCGGGGTCGCCCAGGCCGGTGATGACGTTGATGACGCCAGGCGGGAAGCCCGCCTCCAGCGCCAGCGCGCCCAGCTTGAGGGCGGTGAGCGGCGTGTACTCGGAGGGCTTCACCACCACCGTGCAGCCGGCGGCCAGCGCGGGCCCCAGCTTCCAGCCCAGCATGCACGTGGGGTAGTTCCACGGCACGATGGCGCCCACCACGCCCACCGGCTCCTTGAGCGCGTAGGTGTGGAAGGGGCCGTCCACCGGCAGCACCTCGCCCGTGTTGGTGCTGGCCATGTCCGCGAAGCTCGCGAGCGTCGCGGCGGCCGGCGCCACGTCCCCCCGGATGGCGTCCTTGAACGTCTTGCCGTTGTTCAGGGACTCGATGAGCGCGAACTCCTCGCGGCGCTCGTAGAGCAGGTCCGCCAGCTTGCGGATCAGCCTGCCGCGCTCGCGGCCGGTCATCTTCCCCCACGGCCCGGACTCGAAGGCGCGGCGCGCGGCCTTCACCGCGCGGTCCACGTCCGAGGCGGTGCCCGCGGGCACGTCCGCCAGCTTCTGGCCGGTGGCGGGGTTCACCACCGCGAAGGTGCCCCCTTCGACGGGGTCCACCTGCTGCCCGTCGATGAGCAGCTTGAGCACGGGGAGCTTGGGAGTGAGCGAACGAGCGTCGGTCATGGCGAGGCCTCGGGTGAGCACGGCGCGCGAGCGACCTGGAAGTGGCGGGCACCGGACACGGATGGCTGGACACGGTAGGACTGGGGCCATGACGCGGCAACCTGCCCCCATGAAGAACGTCCTGCTGCTGAAAGCCGGCGACGCGGCGACCCCGGTCCAGCTCTCCGTGGGCGACTACGAGCGGTGGTTTCTGCAAACCATCGGACTGTCCGGTCAGCGCTTCGACATCCTCCCCGTGCACAGGGGCGCGCCCCTGCCCCGGGACGCGAGGGGCTACGACGCGGTGATGATGACGGGCTCGCCCCTGTCGGTGACGCGGCGCGAGCCGTGGATGGAGCGCGCGGGCGCCTTCATGGCGGAGGCGGGCGAGCAGGGCATCCCCGTGCTCGGCGTGTGCTTTGGCCAACAGCTGCTCGCGGAGACCTACGGCGGCCAGGTGACGCGCAACCCCAACGGCCGCGAGACGGGCACCGTGGAGGTGACGCTCTCACCCGAGGGCCGCGCGGATCCGCTGTTCACCGGCCTGCCGGAGCGCTTCGCCGTCCAGGAGACCCACGAGGACATCGTCTCCCGCCTGCCAGCGGGAGCGACGGTGCTCGCGAGCAACGCCAACACCGCGACCCAGGCGCTCGCCTTCCGGCCCAACGTGCGCGGCGTGCAGTTCCACCCGGAGATGCCCACGGACGCCATGCGCGCGGTCATCCTCGCCCGCGAGGACGCGCTGGAGGCGGCCGCGCGCGAGGCCGGCCTCCCCGAGGGCGGGGCCGTCCACCGGCTCCTCGCCGGCATCACCCCGACGCCATCCGCGCACCGGGTGCTGATGAACTTCCTCGAACACTTCACCTGACCGGACCTTCCGGGTCCGGACCACCGGACGCGCGAAAGCGGACAGAGGCCGCGCGCTGATCCAGGCCGAGGGGTGACGCGCTCCCTAGCTTCTCCCCCGTGGTCCCGGACGGCGGTCCCTGCACCGTCCAGGAGGGACGGGGGCTGGGGATGAATCCGCTCGTGATGCAGTACCGGAAGCTGAAGTGCCAGCTGAAGTACCTGGCCAGCTACGTGGACCTGGATCCGCGCGGCAACCAGGTCGTGCGCCGCACGGACTTCAAGCGCTGCCAGAGGCCGGTGCTCCTGCTGCACGGCTTCTTCAGCACGCGCCGCGTCCTGGAGGTGCTGGAGCACCGCCTGCGCCGCGAGGGCTACTGCGTCTGGTCCATCCACCTGGGCGGCACGATGGACCGCTTCAACACGCACCGCATCGACGAGCTGGCGCGCAAGGTCCAGGGCAAGGTGGACCGGCTCTACGAGCGCCACCCGGGCATGGGGCCGCTCACCATCATCGGCCACTCCAAGGGCGGCCTCATCGGCACGTACTACGTGAAGCGGCTGGGCGGGGACACGCGCGTCAAGCGCCTCATCACCCTGGGCACGCCGCACCGGGGCACGCGCATGGCCTACCTGGGCTGCGCGACGCTGGGCTGGTTCAGCCGCAGCATGTGGCAGCTCACGCCGGTGTCGCCCTTCATCAAGCAGCTGGGCGTGGGCGCCTTCCCCCGCCACGTGCGGCTCGTGTCCATCTACTCGCGCGACGACGTCATCGCGCGCTTCCCCTCCTCCGTGCTGGACGTGGACGGCCAGCCCAACGTCTTCAACGTGGAGCTGTCCGGCGTGCCCCACGGCGAGCTGCTCACCCGCCGGTCCGTGTGGGAGGTCATCCGCCGCGAGCTGGCCCTGGGCTATGCTGAGGCCCCGGCGGCCGCGTCCGTCGCCGCCCTGGAGCCCCCTCCCCTTCCCGTGGCCGCCCTGCTGCCCGCCACCGCCAGCCCCTGACACATGCCCTCGCGCTGGGACCACCTCTTCGACCTCAAGCCCGTCGCCCTCGTGGACCACCTCCTGGACGAGGTGGCGCGGCTGCTCGCCAAGGACCTGGCGTCCTGGCCCCCCCCCGTGCAGGACCTGGAGCCGGCCACCCTGGGCGAGTTCACCGCGCTCTTCCAGGAGGCCACGCGCCGCCCCGCCCCGGCCGTCTACGCGGAGGCCCTGCGGCTGGCGAAGTGGGACCTGGCCCGCGAGTTCGACGCCTTCGACGACTACGTCCGCAACAAGCGCTACCTGGAGCGGGGCCTGGCCCCCGACGACCGCGTCCCCCTGCTCTTCCTCACCCGCTGGCTCACGGAGCAGATGCTGGGCCTGGGCGAGGCCACCCAGGGCCGCATCAAGCGCCCCCTGATGCGCGAGTGCCTGGACCGGCTGGAGGCCCGGCTGGACGCCACGGCGCGCCTGCCCCAGGCCTGAACCGGGCGGGCCCCGGGCCGGCCGCCTGCCCTCGTCAGCGCGGCCTTCCCGGACGCGTGGGGCGCACCGGAGCCCGGGGGCGCCGGAAGCTTTCCGCCGGGAACTTGTCAGGAGGGAGGTTGCTGCCCTAAGCCCGAGGCATGTCGCAGCCCGTGGATGCCACCGCCCCCGACGAACGCCGCAAGCGCCTGCTCCTCCTCGCGGGGCTGTGGGTGGCCCTCGCGGTGACGCTCTTCGCCCTGCGCTCGGTGGTGATGCCCTTCGCGGGCGCGGCGCTCATCGCGTACCTGGTGCAGCCGCTGGTGGCGCGCATCACGCGGCTGCGCGTGGCCGGCCGCGGCGTGCCGCGCTGGGTGGCCATCCTGCTCATCTACGCGGGGTTCTTCCTCGCGGTGTACCTCTTCTTCGTCGCGCTGGTGCCGCAGCTCTACCGCGAGGTGGCGCGCATCAGCCGCGAGATGGCCAGCTTCGCCAGCGCGCTCACGCCGGAGCACGTGCAGTCGCTCGCGCAGCGCGCGGAGGAGTGGCTCAACGTGTACGGCATCCCCGTGGCCCTGTCGGACCGGGCCATGGAGGGCGCGGCGGGCGCCTCCGGCGGCTTCAACCTGGCGCTGGACCTGGAGCAGATGCTCACGGACGCGGTGGCGCGCGTGACGCTGCTCGTGAAGGAGAACCTGGCGGACATCGTCAACGTGTCGCGCCGCATCGTCACGGAGGTGCTGACCGGCGTCTTCATGCTGTTCTTCATCCTCATGGTCGCCGCGTTCTTCTCCATCGACGCGCAGGCCATCCGCCGCTACTTCGGCACGCTCATCCCCGCGGAGTTCCTGCCCGACGCGAAGACGCTGGTGGCCCGCATCGACAAGTCCCTGTCCGGCGTGGTGCGCGGCCAGGTGACCATCTGCCTGGTGAACGGCGGCCTCACGCTGGTGGGCCTGCTGCTGTTCGGCGTGAAGTTCGCCTTCCTGCTGGCCACCATCGCCACCCTCTTCAGCCTCATCCCCATCTTCGGCACCATCCTCAGCTCGGTGCCCATCGTCCTCATCGCGCTGGCGGACGGCTTCCAGAAGGGCGTCGCGCTCCTGCTGTGGATCATCGGCATCCACGCGCTGGAGGCGTACTTCCTCAACCCGAAGATCATGGGCGAGGCCGCGCGCATCCACCCCGTGGTGGTGGCCTTCTCCCTCATCGCGGGCGAGAAGCTCTTCGGCCTCTGGGGCGCGCTGTTCGCGGTGCCGGTGGCCTCCATCGCCGTGGCCTGCTTCGACTATGCGCGCCTCAAGGCGCAGCCGCCCCCGCTGGTGGCCCCGACGCCCCAGCAGGCGGTCGCAGCCACGGACGCCGCCCCGGCGGCCTGAACTTCTCCAGCGTGGCGGGACACCCGCCTCCCGCGAAGCGTCCACCGGTGGAAAACCGGGGGCCGGGTCCCACTTCCCCCCTGGTCATCCCGGGAGTGAGTGACTAATTCCACCCATTCCTCCGCATCCGAGGACATGCGTGATGCCCCCCTCCCCCTCACCGGCTCCGGACTACCAGGGCCTGTTCGAAGCCGCGCCCAACCCGTACCTCGTGCTGACGCCGGAGTTCGTCATCATCGCGGTGACGGACGCGTACCTGCGTGCCACGCGGACGCGGCGTGAGGACATCCTGGGCCGCAACATCTTCGACGTCTTCCCGGACAACCCGCAGGACCCGCACGCCAGCGGGGTGGCCAACCTGCGCGCGTCCCTGGAGCGCGCGGTGAGGACGCGCACCCCGGACGCGATGGCCGTCCAGCAGTACGACATTCCCCGCCCCCAGGAGGCCGGCGGCGGGTTCGAGCTGCGCTACTGGAGCCCGCTGAACACGCCCGTCTTCGGCGAGGACGGCGAGGTGCGCTACGTCATCCACCGCGTGGAGGACGTCACCGACTTCATCCGCCTGAAGCACCTGGACGAGGAGCAGCTCCGCCAGCACGCCGAGCTCCGGGCCCGCGCGGACGAGATGGAGGGCGAGATCTTCCGGCGCGCCCAGCAGATCCAGGAAGCGAACCAGCAGCTGCGCGTCGCGAACGAGCAGTTGGGGGAGCTGGACCGGCTCAAGTCGGAGTTCTTCGCCAACGTCAGCCACGAGTTCCGCACGCCGCTGACGCTGATGCTGGGCCCCACGGAGGACCTGCTCGCCGGGCGCGCGGGCCCGCTGTCGGACGAGGTCCGCAAGGAGATGGAGCGGGTGCACCGCAACGCCGGGCGCCTGCTCAAGCTGGTGAACGCCCTCCTGGACCTGTCCCGGCTGGAGGCGGGCCCCAAGGAGGAGCGCTTCGTGCCCGCGGACCTGGCCGCGCTGACGAAGGACGCCGCGTCCAGCTTCCGCTCCGCCATGGAGCGCGCGGGCCTCAAGCTCACGGTGGACTGTCCGCCCCTCTCCCAGCCCGTCTACGTGGCGCCGGACCTGTGGGAGCAGATCGTCCTCAACCTGATCTCCAACGCGTTCAAGTTCACGCTCCAGGGCGGCGTCACGCTGCGCCTGCGCGAGCACGGGCAGCGGGTGGCGCTGGAGGTGGAGGACACCGGCTCGGGCATTCCCGCGCAGGAGCTGCCCCGCCTCTTCGAGCGCTTCCACCGCGTGTCGGGCTCGCCGTCGCGCACGGTGGAGGGCAGCGGCATCGGGCTGGCGCTGGTGCAGGAGTTCGCGCGGCTGCACGGCGGCACCGTGTCCGCGCGCAGCCAGGAGGGCGTGGGCAGCGTCTTCACGGTGGAGCTGCCCCTCGGCCATGCGCACCTGCCGCCGGAGCGCATCCGCACCACCGCCCGGCCGCGCTCCGCGGCGCGCGAGGCCACGTCCGCCTACGTCGAGGAGGCGCTGCTCTGGAGCACCGCGAAGCCCAAGGACCGCACCCAGTCCACGCACCGCGCCCCGCCCGCTCCGGACGGCCACGACGGGAGCCCCGCGCCCCGCGCGCGAATCCTGCTGGTGGACGACAACCGGGACATGCGCGACTACATCCAGCGCGTGCTGTCCGCCGAGTACGACGTCGAGGTGGCGACGGACGGCCAGAAGGGCCTGGCGGCCGCGCTGGCCCGGCCGCCGGACCTGGTGCTGTCGGACGTGATGATGCCGAAGCTGGACGGCATGGGCCTCCTGCGGGCCCTGCGCGCCGCGCCCACCACGCGCGAGCTGCCCATCCTGTTGTTGTCCGCGAAGGCCGGGGAGGAGGCCACGGTGCAGGGCCTGGCGTCCGGCGCGGATGACTACCTGGTGAAGCCCTTCTCCGCGGGGGAGCTGCTCGCGCGCATCGCGTCCAACCTGAAGCTCGCGAGGATGCGCGGGGAGATGGCCGACGAGCGCGCCCGCGCGGAGGGCCTGGCCGAGGCGCTGCGCGCCCGCGACGACTTCCTCTCCGTGGCGGCGCACGAGCTGCGCACGCCGCTGGCGGCCTTCCAACTGCACCTGGAGCTGGTGGAGCGCGGCCTGAGCCGGGACGGGCCGTCCAAGGCGCTGGAGCGCCTGAAGCAGGCCCGGGCCTTCATCCGCCGGCTGGCCTCGCTCGTGGACGTGCTGATGGACGTGTCGCAGATCACCAGCGGCCGGCTGAAGCTCACCCGCACGGACGTGGACCTGGGCGACCTGCTGGTGGAGGTGACGCGCTTCGCGGAGGAGGAGGCGCGCAGGGACGGCACACCGCTCACCGTGGACGTGAAGGGCCCGGTGACGGGCACCTTCGACCCGTCGCGCATCTCCCAGGTGGTGCACAACCTGGTCGCCAACGCGCTGAAGTTCGGCCGGGGCCGGCCCGTGGACGTGACGCTGCAGCCGGACGGCGAGGTCGTGCGCCTGTCCGTGGTGGACCACGGCATCGGCATCAAGCCGGAGGACCGCGAGCGCATCTTCGAGCGCTTCGAGCGCGCCGTGTCCACGCACCACTACGGCGGCCTGGGCCTGGGGCTCTGGGTGTCGCGCCAGGTGGTGGAGGCGCACCAGGGCCGCATCGACGTGGAGGACACGCCGGGCGGCGGCACCACCTTCCGCGTGACGCTGCCCTTGAGGGATCCGCCGGTGAACGTGGCCGGCGGGCTGGTCAGCTGAGCCGCGCGAAGCGGCCGCCCGCTACTGGCAGGCGGCGGCGCAGCGCGCGTTGCGGCACGTGGGGATGCAGCGGCCGCAGTCCACGCTGTTGGGGGTGCACGTCCCGTCACACCGCACGCCGGAGCAGTCCGGCCCGACGTCGCGGTGGGTGATGGCGGTGCCCTCGCCGCAGCACGCGTTCGCCACGCAGTCCGAGTCGTCGTAGCAGACCTGGTCGGAGAGCACCGGCGGGGTGTCCCCGATGGGCAGGTCCTCCACCCCGAGGTCGCACCCGGCCCCGAGCCCCAGGGCGAGGCCCGCGGCGACGCGGGCGACCAGACGCGGGAGGCGGGCACGACGCATGGGGGGCTCCTTGGGCCGGAGAGGCGACTACCGGTTCATCGAGCCCAGGAACTCCGCGTTCGCCGCCGTCGGACGCATGTGCTTGAGCACGAACTCCATCGCGTCGATGGGGGTGAACGGGTGGAGCACCTGGCGCAACGCCGTAATGCGCACCAGGTCCGCCGGAGACAAGAGGAGCTCCTCCTTGCGGGTGCCGGATTTGTTGATGTCGAGCGTTGGGAAGATGCGCTTCTCCATCAACTTCCGGTCCAGGACGATTTCGGAGTTACCCGTGCCCTTGAACTCCTCGAAGATGACCTCGTCCATGCGGCTGCCGGTGTCGATGAGCGCCGTGCCGATGATGGTGAGGCTGCCGCCCTCCTCGATGTTGCGGGCCGCGCCGAAGAAGCGCTTGGGCTTGTGGAGCGCGTTGGCGTCCACGCCGCCGGACAGGATCTTCCCGGACGCGGGCACCACCGTGTTGTAGGCGCGCGCCAGGCGGGTGATGGAGTCCAGCAGGATGCAGACGTCGTACTTCTGCTCGACCAGGCGCTTGGCCTTGTCGATGACCATCTCCGCCACCTGCACGTGGCGCGTGGCGGGCTCGTCGAAGGTGGAGGACACCACCTCGCCGCGCACGCTGCGCTCCATGTCCGTCACCTCCTCCGGGCGCTCGTCCACGAGCAGCACGATGAGGTAGACGTCCGGGTGGTTGCGGCTGATGGCGTGCGCGATGTTCTGCAGGAGCACCGTCTTGCCGGCCTTCGGAGGCGCCACGATGAGACAGCGCTGGCCCAGGCCGATGGGACAGAACATGTCGATGATGCGCGTGGTCATCTCCGACGACTCGTGCTCCAGCTTGAGCTTGCGCGTCGGGTAGAGCGGCGTGAGGTTGTCGAACAGGATGCGCTCGCGCGCCGCGTCCGACATGGGGTCCGCGAAGTTGACCTTGTCCACCTTCTGGAGCGCGAAGAAGCGCTCGCCCTCGCGGGGCTGGCGGATGGGGCCCGTCACCGTGTCGCCGGGCCGCAGGTTGAAGCGGCGCACCTGCGACGGGGACACGTAGATGTCGTCCGGGGACGGCTGGTAGTCGCTGTCCGCGCTGCGCAGGAAGCCGAAGCCGTCGCTCAGGAGCTCCAGCACGCCCTCCGCGTGGACCTCGAAGCGCTTGTCCGCGATGCCGCCCAGCAGCGCGAAGATGAGGTCCTGCTTCTTCAGCCCCTGGTAGCCCTCGATGCCCGTGTCGTGGGCCATCTTCGCCAGGTCGGTGATCTTCATCCGCTTCAGGTCATTGAGCTTGATGACCTGCATCGGGGTGCCGTCGCGCTCCACCTCGGTGATGGCGGGGCCCTCCGCGGACTCCAGCGGGGCGGACGGGGAGGCCTCCTCGGCGCCCTCCTCGTCCGGCGTGCCGCCCATCTCCTGGAGCTCGTCGTCGCGCACGGGACGGGAGATGGGCGTGAGCACCGGGCGGGGCGCCTCCGCGGCGACCTCGGGGGCCTCGGCCTCCTCGGCGGGAGCCTCTTCACGACGAGCGGGCGCACGGCGCGACCGGGACGCGGGCTTCTCCGCCTCCTTCGCCGCCGCGCGCTTGCGACGGGGCTTCTCGTCGGTGAACTCGGGCTCGACTACCTTCTCTCGGGGGGAACGGGCTTTGGCCATGACGGTCTGCGGACGGAATAGGGGGGGAATCGCCCGAAGGCTCGGGCAGGCTGTACGCGGGACGGCGATCCGTCCGCGCGGCGCTCGGAAGCACCTTCCAGGGGGCAGCACCACCCAAGTCCTGGGAACGGACCGGAGGGCGCGTGGGCCTGTGGTTGGGAAGAGTCGGCGCCGGGGGAACCCCTGCGCCAGGAATCGCGTTGGAAACTATTGACCGTCTCCAGAGCTGTCAAGGCATCCGTGCCTGGCTCTGTCCCGTTTTTCAGGGGGTTGCACTGGAGGGCGGGGGTATTGCCAACAGGAAATCCGCTATGTAGCTGAAATTCGGGCCTAATGGGGCGGCGGCTGCGCCTCCCTGCTGGAACACGCGCCCCCGGGTCCCCCTTCCCGAGCCGGGGAGCAGGCCTGTCAGGTGGTGCCGGTAGAGTGCTCCTCCTCCAACGCGGGGCGTGCGCGACTGGCCGCGCCCCTGAATTGGGGTAAGGACACACCCCGTGGACACCTTCCCGAAAGCCGAAGCCCGCGCCCGAGCGCTCCGTCAGGAGCTGGCCCACCACAACCACCGCTACTACGTGCTGGACGCGCCGGAAATCAGCGACGCCCAGTACGACACGTTGATGCGCGAGCTCCAGGCGCTGGAGGAGCGCTACCCCCAGCTCGTGACGCCGGACTCGCCCACCCAGCGCGTGGGCGGCGCGGCGGTGGAGGCGTTCGGGCAGGTGGTGCACACCACGCAGATGCTGTCCCTGGCGAACATCTTCGATGACGCCGGGCTGACGGAGTTCGACGAGCGCATCCGCAAGCAGACGGGCCTCTCCCAGGTGGGCTACGTGTGCGAGCCCAAGCTGGACGGCCTGGCCATCTCCCTGCGCTTCGAGGACGGCCGCTTCGCGCAGGGCGCCACGCGCGGCGACGGCACCACCGGCGAGGACGTCACGGGCAACCTGCGCACCATCAAGAGCCTGCCCCTGGAGCTCTTCCCCCACGACGGCGTGAAGGTGCCCAGGCGGCTGGAGGTGCGCGGCGAGGTCTTCATCCGCAAGGAGGACTTCCGCAAGCTCAACGAGAAGCGCGAGGAGCAGGGCGAGTCCCTCTTCGCCAACCCGCGCAACGCCGCCGCGGGCAGCCTGCGCCAGCTGGATCCCCGGGAGACGGCCACCCGGCCCCTGTCCGTCTACCTCTATGAGTGCGTGCCCGGCGACGGCGTGCCCGCCTTCAAGACGCACACCGAGAAGCTGGAGTACCTGAAGACGCTGGGCCTGCCCATCAACCGCTACCAGCACGCGGACGGGGCGGACGGGGTGCGCCAGCGCTACGAGGAGTCCCTGAAGGGCCGCCACTCCCTGCCCTTCGAGGTCGACGGCATGGTGGTGAAGGTGGACGACGAGGACCTGCGCCGCCGCCTGGGCCAGGTGTCCAAGAGCCCGCGCTGGGCGGTGGCCTACAAGTTCCCGCCGGAGGAGGAGTCCACCACGGTGGAGGACATCGGCATCCAGGTGGGCCGCACGGGCGCGCTCACGCCGGTGGCGCACCTGAAGCCGGTGAAGGTGGGCGGCGTGACGGTGGCGCGCGCCACGCTGCACAACGAGGACGAGCTGCGCCGCAAGGACGTGCGCAAGGGCGACACCGTCTTCGTGCGCCGCGCGGGCGACGTGATTCCGGAGATCGTCTCCGTGGTGCCGTCCAAGCGCCCGGAGGGCTCCCAGCCCTTCACCTTCCCCACCCACTGCCCGGTGTGCGGCGCGGTGGCGGCCAAGGACGAGGACGGCGCCATCATCCGCTGCACGGGCGCGTCCTGCCCCGCGCAGCTGGTGGAGAAGGTGCGCCACTTCGCCAGCCGCCTCGCCATGGACATCGAGGGCCTGGGGGACAAGCTGGCCACGCAGCTCGTCACCCATGGGCAGGTGAAGACGTTCGCGGACCTGTACGCGCTCAGCCGGGACTCGCTGCTCAAGCTGGAGCGCATGGGGGAGAAGAGCGCGGACAACCTGCTGGCCTCCATCGCGGGCAGCAAGAACACCACCCAGCGGCGCTTCCTGTACGCGCTGGGCATCCGCCACGTGGGCGACTCCACGGCGCGCGCCCTGGCGGAGTCCTTCCCGGCCGTGAAGGCGCTCTTCACGGCCAGCCTGGAGGACATCAGCCGGGTGAAGGACGTGGGCCCGGTGATGGCGCAGGTCATCCACACCTTCTTCCAGGAGCCGCAGAACCAGGCCACCATCCAGGCCCTCCTGGACGCCGGGGTGCACCCGGCCCCTCCAGCGGTCGCCACGGGCGGCCCCTTCGTGGGCAAGACGGTGGTGCTCACCGGCACCATGGAGCGGCTGGCGCGCGAGCAGGCCAAGGAGGAAATCGAACGGCGCGGGGGCAAGGTCTCTGGAAGTGTCTCGCGCAAGACCGATTTCGTCGTCGCCGGCGAGGACGCGGGCAGCAAGCTGAAGAAGGCGCAGGAATTGGGGGTAAGAATCCTGGATGAGCAGGCGTTCCTGAAGCTGCTAGAAGGGGACGCCAGAGCATGAGGCCAGAGGCATGAGCACGCAGCGCCGGGTGACCCTGCGCATCCAGGGCGCGGTCCAGGGCGTCTCCTACCGGGAGAGCGCCCGGCAGGAGGCGCTGCGCCTCGGCCTGTCAGGTTGGGTGCGCAACCGGAGCGACGGCTCCGTGGAGGCCACGGTGGAAGGCGAACCGGGCGCGCTGGAAGAGTTCATCCGCTGGTCTCACCGGGGTCCGCGCATGGCGAGCGTCACGGACGTGGCGCGCACCGACGGGCAGGCCACTGGCGAGTTTCGCACCTTCACCGTGGAGCGCACACCATGACGCCCTACGCCCTGGCGTCCCTGGCGTCCATGCTGGGCATCCGGTCCGGCACCAAGGTCTCCGTCATCAACCCGCCGCGGGGCTTCGTGCAGAAGCTCAACCCGCTGCCGGACGGGGTGGAGTTCCTCGTCACGGCCCAGACCGGGCTGGACGTCATCCTCTTCTTCACCTCCGACGCCACGGAGCTGGTGCAGCGGCTGCCCGCGCTGTCGCGCGCCACCACCCTCAACGGCGGCATCTGGGTCTGCTGGCCCGCCGGCGAGGGCGTGAGGACGCGCCTGTCCGAGGACTTCGTGCGCCAGGCGGCGCTCGACATCGGGCTGGTGGACAACAAGATCTGCATCATCGACGAGACCTGGACGGGCCTCCGGCTGGTGCGCCGGCCGCGCGGCAAGCTGGACAAGCCGGAGGGGCGCAAGCAGGCCCCCGCGCAGGCCTGAACGTCCGTTTCCGAGCGCCCGGACGCCCGCCGGGCGGGCCTGTCTTCCATCTGCCCGACAGTGGATGAACGGGCGCATCGGGCCTTTACACACCTGGAGGGGCGTGGAAAACTCTCCGTG
>JAFADT010000676.1 GCA_023424585.1 Pseudomonadota bacterium | reverse complement strand
CTCGAAGCCCGAGCCCTTGCGGCGGATGGCGAAGCGCCACGGGCCCGGCCCCGGCCGGGCCGCCACCTGCGACAGGGCCTCCAGGCCGGACACCTCCAGCGCCCCGCAGGCCCACGCACGGCCGGTGAGGTGCCGCCGCAGCGCCCGTGCGGCGAAGACGAGCTCCGTCAGGTCCGCGGGGAAGGCGCCCAGGCGGACGTCCTCGGCCAGCGCCACCTGGCCCGGCGCGGGGGCGGGAGGCTCCTGGAGGAAGGCATGCGGCAGCATCATCTCCAGGGACAGCGCGGCGGCCACCCCGTCCGAAGGCGTGGCCATCACGCGCTTGCGCGCCCAGGACGCGAAGGCGTGGGACAGCGACTTGCCCAGCCCGTCGAAGAGGCCGCGGTACTCGCGCGAGCGCGTGAAGGCCTCCAGCCCCTCCGGCGTCGCCGCGAGCAGCAGGCGCGTGAGGGGCCACTCCTTGTCCAGCTGCTCCGCCACCACCGCCAGCCGGAAGTCGCGGTCCGCGCGCGTGCCCTCGGGATCCTCGTCCTCGGTGGATGGCGTGACGCCGTGGCCCGCGTCGAAGAGCGCCCACGGGCGGCTGTCCCCGGTGAGCGCCGGCACGGGCTCGCGCGACGCGGGGAGGACGATGACGGGCCGTGACGCTTTGGGCACGAGCGCGCGCAGCCGCCGCAGCGACGCGAGCGCCACCTCCGGCGGATGGCCGTCCCCCTCGAAGGTGACGGCGCGCAGGCGCGGGCAGCGCGGGAGCACCTCGGCCAGCAGCTCGAACAGCTCCTCGCGCACGGGCTGCGTGTGATCATCCACGTAGAAGGTCCGCCCTCCCCTGCGCGTCACCACGCCGCCCGCGATGTGGAGCTCCACGACCTGATCCAACGGGAAGCCGTCCAGCCCCGTGCGCAGGGGCAGTCCCGCGGAGAGCTGGTGGCTGAAGAGGTGCCCCAGGTCCAGGAGCAGCGGCAGGCCCGTGCGCGCGTGCAGCTTCGCCATGAAGTCCAGCGCGTGCAGGCCGCCACGCGTGGCGAGCACCGCGGGGTTCTCGATCACCAATGGGACGCTCAAGCCCGCCTGGATGTGGAGCGCGTGCGCCGCGCTGTCCCGCACGCCCGCCTCGTTGAACGGGGGCGTGACGTAGAGGTAGCCCGGGAAGGGCTGGCCGCCCGCGTGCCACCAGCCCACGTCGTTGCCCACCCACGGGCTGCCCACCGCGCGCGCGTGCGCGTCCAGCTGCGCGAGCGCGGAGGCGGGCTCCAGCTCCGGGCCCCACAGGTTCAGGTGCACGGGATGGAAGAGGACCGGCACCTCCGCGCGCCGGCGCCACATCTCCGGAAAGAGCGTGGCCTGGGCCTTCGCCTCCTCCAGCGCGATGGGCGCGCTGTACTCCACGAAGTCGAAGAGGCCGGGCGAGGCGTCGAGCAGCCGGTACGGCTGCGGCACGTCCGAGGCGCTCAGGTTGCTGCTCAGCCCCAGCCCCATCCAGGGCAGTGACCACGAATCCGATGCAGGGCGCGTCATGGGCACACCCTAACCAGCCCGGCTCCAGGTGGCGCGACCCTTCTGCGGGCGACCGCGCCGGGCGCACATCCGGAACGCACCGAAGCGCGCGGCCCGTACCGCTGCGCATCCCGCACGATGAGCCAGGAGCGCGTATTCCCGATGACACCCAACGACAGGGCCACCGGGCACCTCGTCCCTTCCATGCTCGTCCGCTTCACCCTCTCCGTCCGAGCCTGAGCGGGCCCTTCGCGAACGTCACCCGGAGGGCGTCGGCTTGTCGCGAGCGGCGGCCTCTCGCGCGGCCTGGAGCACGTCGTCCACCGCGGACTCCACCGCGTCGCTGACCAGCTCCGGCGCGGAGGTGCGCCAGCGCTCCAGCGACGCCTCGTGCATCGCCTCCGGGTCCTGGAGCTTCGCGTCCGTCTCCGGAGCCACCTGCGCGATGCAGTCCGGGCACACGCCTTCGAGCGCCCGCGACCACACCTCCAGGTGCGTGGTGATGAGCACGCCCTCCATCGCCAGGGCCTCGCGCAGTCCGCGGCGACCCGCGCCGCGCATCTGCGCGCCGTGCACGCGGTCGAGCATCGTCCGCATCCACGAGGCCACCGCCTCCGGTTTCGGGCAGGTCTGCCTGCCACAGACCCGGCACGTCGTCTGCCAGGGCTGCCCTTCCATGGGATTCATCGCGGCCGCTCCTCGCGCCCAGGTCGAGCCCTCGCTTTAGCAGGGCCCCTCCCCGCGCGCACATAGACGTGAACATCCGCGATTGCAGAGAATCCTATTCCTTGAACCCAGTTGGAGGCCCCGCACGTGTCCCGAGCCGAGATCGATGAATCGCATGCGCAGTTCCGTGGAGCCTGGAGGCTCATGACGCTGGGCCTCCCCCGTGGAGAGGTCGTGGAGCGTGCGGACGTGTTCATCACCGCGGGCCACGTGACGTGGTCGCTGATGAACATGGCCTTCCTCAACCGACCTGCGGAGACCGAGGCGGAGCTGCTGCGCGCGGTGGACTCGGCCGCGAGCTACTTCGCGCAGGGGCCGCACGGGTGGGCCTTCACGGTGACGCCGGAGTGGCTGGCGCCGGGCCTGCGGGAGCGTGCGGACGCGCTGCTCGCCACGCGGGGGCTCAAGCCGGGGATGGCCACGACGGGCATGGTGGCGGACAAGCTGCTGGCGCCCGTGCGCCCCCTGCCGCCGCTCGACCTCCGGCCGGTGCGCGACACCTGGGGCTACAACGCCGTCGCGGACGTGAACGCCGCGAGCTACGACACGCCCCAGGAGCTGGGACGTGAGGCCCTGGCCGCCCCCGGCATCTTCGGCCCCGAGACCCGGGCCTTCGTCGGCTGCCACGACGGCGTGCCGTCGACGTCCACGGTGGTGCTGCGCGTGGACGGCATCGCGTACATCGCGCTCGTGGCGACGCTCGCGGAGCACCGCCGCAAGGGCGCCGCGGAGACGGTGCTCCGGCGCGCGCTGGAGGAGGCCCGGAGCGCGTGGGGGCTGGAGCGCACGGTGCTCCATGCCACGGAGGCCGGCGCGCCCGTCTACCGCCGCATGGGCTACCGGGACGTGGCGCCGTTCTGCTCGTACTTCGCCCCCGCGAAGGGCGCGTGACCCTCCGAGGGAGCACCGGCGCGCGAGCCGGTGCTCCCATGCTGGACGGAGCCGCCGGGGACCGGGAACAATCCGCGTCCCCGGTGCCCCGGGCGAGAGCTCCGTCGAGGACGCGCTGCGCTGGTCGCCTGCGAACGTGGCGGTGCGCGCCGTGCCCACGCCCCCGGGGCCCCCACCGCGTCGAATTGCGCTACCGGGCGCCTGGCGTGCTTCCGGGCGTCTGGCTCTTCGCCGCGACCTGCCTGGGGCTCGGCGGGGCCGAAGTGCTACGCCGCCGTCGCCTTTCCCGGTGACCTCGCGCGTCAACCGCGCCCAACGGTCATCCATTCAACGCTGCATGTGTTCTCCGCCAGGGCCTGGGGTTTGGACCGGCGCCCCCTGTGCCTAGCTTGGTCGATCACCCACCCCCACCCTGGATCTTCGCCTTGGCGACTCCTGCTCACACCGATGTGCGCCGCTCCACCGTCGCGCTGCTCGGCGCGCTCCTCGTCCTCACCTCCGCCTCCGCCCGGGCCCAGTCCGCGCCCACGCCGCTGGAGGACAACCGCACCATCACGCTGGGTTACATCGACATCGCGTATGAGCTGGGCGGCATCATCGACCCCACGCTGCAACCCGGTGGCACCAGCAGCGCGCGCCCGAACTGGTTCACCTTCGCGCCGCACGCGTCCCAGGCCGGCGGCAAGGGCATGTATGGCACCGCGCTCGCGCGGCACTTCATCGACGCCGCACGGCTGCGGCCCTCGCTGTCGTTGACGAGCGCGTTGGATCGGCTGGGGCTGAGCGGCGTGCTGCGTCTTCGACTGCAAGACCTGTCCCTCCAGCTCATCATCCAGGGCCTGACGGTGGACGCGGCCACGGCGCTCAGCGTGCTGACCAGCTCGCTCAACGTCTCGCAGCTCGGGGATCCGCGCACGCTGCTGACCACCGCGTCGCGCATGGGCGCCCTCTACTGGAGCGCTCCGGGCGCGACGCCGCTCGACAAGGTGGAGGCCATCGTCATCACGCTGGAGCGCACGCTCCACGAGGGCAACCTCGCCATCTACAACGACATCGGCGGTTCGGCGCGCCTGTACCTGGACTGGCGTGCCGCGACCACCGGGCCCATCACTCCCGCGCGCGTGCTCACCGAGTTCACCCTGGTGGACGCCTCGAACGCGGAGGCGCAGCAGGCGTATGCCTATGCCGTCGCGCACGCGGAGGACTCGCCGCGCCCCACCCGCATGGATCTGCTCTTCCCCGGCATGCACTGGAAGAGCCTGCTCATCGCCGCGTTCGCCCTCTACGAGGACGCCCGGCTCGCGCCCACGCCCGCGCGCCGCGACGCGCTCATCGCCGTGGGCACCAACTTCGTGGCGTGGCGCGAGCAGTTGGATCAGGCCCAGCCCGTCTTCACGCCCGCGGGCTCCCCCACCGACGAGGTCTCTCGCGCGGCCGTCCTCCAGGCGCTGACGCCGTTCTTGATGACGGACTTCGGCACGGTGCGCTGGACCTACGCCGACTACGCGTATTCCCAGCCGGACCGCGACGGCAACCCCTTCACCTCCCCGCCGACCGAGTACAGCTGGGCGGACTTCTGGGACCGGTGGAACGGCATCCTCTTCGCGTTCGACCGGGCCTATGCGCGCCCCACCGAGCTATGGGTCATGCCTGAACCCCTCACGGATCCGTTGAACTGACAGATGTCCCGGACGCCCGGTGCGCTCGCTTGACGGGCGCGGGGGCCGTGCGGGAGCGTGCAAACCCGATGAGTCCCCTGCCTGGTGGTCCGTTCGACCCTGCTCGCCACGCGTCCAAGGACGATGCGTCCTCACCGGGCCCGGATGCCGCGGGCACCTCGAAGGACGCGACCCAGCCTCCCGCTCCGGCCGACGAGGCCAGCATGTCCGCGCAGACCCGCCTGCAGGTGCTGCGGGAGATGATGTCCGAGGCGTTCCTGGCGCTCGATGCGCAGGGGATCATCCATGAGCTCAACCACCGTGCCGCGTCGCTGCTGGGCCTGCCGTACAGCACCTGCGAGGGCATGACGCCGTGGGCGGCGCAGCCGATGCTGGCAGGCACGACGCTGCACGAGCGGCTCCTGGACGCGCTCGCCACGCGCGAGCCGGCGCGGTTCCTGTCGGAGCTGCCGTCGGGCGTCTGGCTGGAGCTGTCCGTGCGGCCGGTGGGCGGGGAGATGTGGGTGCTGGCCACGGACATCACCCGCCGTCAGCGCGCGGAGACCGAGGTCGCGCGCACCGAGGAGCGCTTCCGCCAGTTGGGCGAGCGCTTCCAGGTGGCGCTCGAGTCCGCGCAGATGGCGGTCTGGGAGACGAACCTCGTCACCGGGCAGGTGTTCCGCTCGGAGGGGCATGACCGGCTCTACGGCTACCCGCAGCCCTTGGCCGAGTGGACCCACGAGCGGTTCCTGGCGTCGTTGCACCCGGAAGACCGGCCGGTGGTGGAGGCGCAGGTGACGTCCATCTTCGACAACGACGTGCTGTCGTACACGTCCACCTTCCGCACGCACTGGCCGGACGACACATGGCACTGGCTCAACAGCCGCGCGCGCGTCATCCGCGACGCGCAGGGCAAGGTGATGGTGGTGCGCGGGGCCATCCTGGACATCACCGCGCTGAAGGAGACGGAGGAGGCGCTACAGGAGGCGGTGCGCACGCGCGACGACTTCCTGTCGGTGGCGAGCCACGAGCTGCGCACACCGCTCACGTCGCTGCGCCTCCAGATAGACCTGCTGCGACGCATGTCCGAGAGCAGGGGCCAGGAGCCCGTGGGCTCGGACAAGGTGAAGGTGCGGCTGGACGCGGCGGACCGGCAGCTCAATCGGCTGGCGGCGCTGCTGGACAACCTGCTGGACGTGAGCCGCATCCGCACGGGCAAGCTGACCTTCGAGCTGGCGAGCGGAGACCTGGCGCCGCTGGTGCAGGACCTGCTGGCGCGCTTCAGCGACGAGGCGAAGCAGGCCGCGGTGGAGCTGGACGCGCGCGTGGAGGGGCCGGCGCCGTGCCGGTTCGACCGGATCCGGATGGAGCAGGTGGTGAGCAACCTGCTCTCCAATGCCTTGCGCTACGGCCAGGGCACGCCGGTGCACGTGTCGCTGCGCCGGCAGGACGGCCGGCTGCGGCTGACGGTGCAGGACGGAGGCCCTGGAGTCCCCGAGGCCGATCGCGAGCGCGTCTTCCAGCGCTTCGCCCAGGTGCAGGGCTCCACGCGCACCGGAGGCCTGGGGCTGGGGCTCTACATCGTGCGGCAGATCGTGGAAGCGCACGGCGGCCGCATCTGGCTGGAGGACACGCCGGGCGGCGGCGCTACGTTCGTGGTGACGCTCCCGGAGGCGGGGACGTAGGCGGGTTTCAGCGCGTGAGCCATGTGGCTCCACACTTCCTTCGCGGATCCGGTTCCAACAACGGGAGCGGAGTGCCCGCACAGCCCCACCCGACTCCATCGCATGGCGTGAAGCCCACGCGATGGGTTCACCTCAGCGCGTGTATGGCCTTCCGCCCCCATGGCCGGGGCGCTCGGAATGGATGACGTGCACGTCGGTCCCGGTCAGCTCCACGGGTATGCGCAGGACGGCGTCCGCTCCGTCCATCTCGTCGCGAATGAAGAGCGTGTAGCGCCCCAGGGGGAGGTGGTTGAAGTCGAAGCCTGCCCCCACCATGAAGGACGGAATGAAGAACGCGTCCCCCTCTTCCGACTCCCACGTGTCCGGCCTTGGATCCGGCCTGAAGCCGGACCGGATCAGCGCATCCAGGGCTTCGGATGAGCGAGGCCAGGGGACGTCTCCTGGCAGCAGGAACGCAGTGACGAACTCGCGAGACGCATCGACGCCCGCGTGCAGCGAGGCCATCCCCTCCCGGGGCTCGAAATCCACCACCTGCCGTGAGCCGGCCTTCATCCGAAGCCGCATCGGAGAGAACGACGCCGGAGGCGGCTGGCTTCCCCCGCGGACGTTCAAGGGGCTGCATTCGGGATGCACGAAGCACTCGCGGTTTGCCGGGATGCTCACGGCGTAGTGGCCAGCCCCATCGGTTCCGGCGCTCACCCGGAGCCCACCTTCGCAACGGACGTCCAGCCTCACCCCCGCGAACGGAACCCGCGCTCCATCCGTCACGGAGCCTTGCAGCTCCGCGTTGGGAACGAGCCGCAAGCGCGCTGCGGTCTCTCCGGGTTCGAGCCCGTGGATCACCGACCCCTGCTCCTTCGCATCCACGCGCAGATACAGGCGCCGGCCCGCGACATGATCGAAGCGGAAGCGTCCCTCGGCGTCGGTCATCGCCGCTCGCGGGCGACGCGGACTCGGGCTGTCCAGGTCGAAGGTCTCCACGAGCTGGACCTCCTGATTCGGCACGCCCGTGCGGTCGTTACTCGCGAAGAGGCGACCCTGCACGGTGCGGCCCACGTCGAGGACGACGTCCGGGACCTGGAGCACCTCCGCATCCCGCCCTTGCGCGCGCAC
This sequence comes from Pseudomonadota bacterium, assembly GCA_023424585.1. Classification (GTDB taxonomy): domain Bacteria; phylum Myxococcota; class Myxococcia; order Myxococcales; family Myxococcaceae; genus Corallococcus. The sequence goes on along the minus strand of JAFADT010000676.1, from coordinate 3,607 downwards.
GAGTGCAGGAGCGAATCCCAGCACGTCGATGACCCACTGATAGGTCTGGTTCATCCACACGCTCCGCACGTACTCGCCCCGTGGATTGTCTGGGAAGTGTCCGTCGACTTCGAAGTACCCCACGGGCAGTCCATCCGGACGCACGACGCGGCCTTTCAGCGCCCCACCTTCACGAGGAAACACCAGCGCTTCGCCTGTTCCCGCCACGAGCGCCCCCTTCAACATCCGCGTCGGCGCCGGCTCGTCGGAGTCCCAGGTCAGCATGAAAAGAGGCTCGAACACATGCGAAAGGGAGAAGGCGCCATCCTGTTCCACGCGGGCTGCGCACCTTCCCCTCAGGCCGGGGGTGTCCTCGCGGTCCTTCCCCATCCAGGCCCTCACGAGTCCAGCGCCGAGCGCCCTTCCGCTGGTGTCAAGCGCACGCGCGCGCCAGGGTCCGAACCCCTGGGTCCCTTCGAAGCTCACGGTCGCTTCAGCCTGCTGTCCCGGAAGCACCTGGACCTCGATGGTGCGTGACCACTCACAGCCCGCCAGGGGCGTGTATCGGCCCGTGATGTGGTAGCGACCAGCGGGAAGGTCCGGGAACAGCATGGCCCCGGGCTCTCGCGTCGGGTTCAGGGTGAGCGCAGGTGCATCCTCATCCTCATCCGCGAGCGCGAGCCATGCGGAGGGTTCGGGCAGTCGATGCTGTTGGGGATCCAGCACCTGGACCCGCAGCGAGCCGAGCCTGCCCATCACCACCATCAACTCCGGGGCGGGCGCGGTGAGCTCCATCCGCGTCGGACTCCAGTTGTCCTTCTCAGCGCGAAGGGTCACGACTCCGGCAGGAACACCGTCGATGTGGAAGCGCCCTTCCGCGTCGCTTTCGGTCGCGGGCAGGGACAGGGGCTCGCCAGCGCGAAGGAGTCGAAGCCGGGCCCTCGCGACGGGCCGTCCTTCCGCATCCACCACACGCCCGGCGATGGGCGCCGCACGCTCCAGCGTCACGTCCCAACGTGGGGCATCGCTGAAAGGAACCCGCGCATCCGTGCGGGTCATGCTCACGAAGCCAGGCGCGTCGGCCTGGAGGACATACCAGCCCGGCATCACCTGGAGTCGCGCCATTCCGGTCGCATCCGTGGTGCCTCCCCTGGCGACGACGGACCCGCGATCCGCACGGCGCGCGATCAGGGACACGCCTGGAATCGGCTGGCTCGCCGCATCCGTGACATGGACGAGCACCGGCACCTCTTCGAGAGGCCAACGCTTCAGCACCGGGCGCGGAGCCTCCGCGCACGCGAGCACCACGGCCACGAGCCCCACCCAGCTCCATCGCATACGCGCAAGCCTAACAGCCGCGCACGAGCGACAGACAGCCCCTCAGCCGAAGCGCTCCCGGAAGGTGCTCAGGTTGGGCCCCTTGCCATCGCGCTCATACACGGCGAACACCACGCGGCGGAAGGCTCCCGCCATCGTGGACAGGCCTCGCGCGAAGGCCTCCGCCGCGTCGTGCGGGTTGTTGCGGAACGCGCCGCAGCCCCACGCCCCCAGGATGAGCGTGCGGTGCCCGTGGTGCGCCGCCACCTGCAACACCTTGAGCGCCCGCTCGAACAGCACCTCTCGCAGCTTCCGCGCGCGCTCCGGGTCTCCCGCCGGCAGCTGCCTCGCGTTGGGCGCGGGCGCCGTCAGCAGCGACACGAGGAAGGGCCGCTCCAGCAGGTCGTAGCGCTCGTTGCGGAAGAACGGCACGTCCGGCGAATAGATGAAGTGGTCCGTGTACAGCGGCGACCGCAGCCTGCGGTTCACGTCGTAGTACTCCGGCCACTTCAGCAGGCACGGATACAGCGCCGAGCACCGCGCCAGGTCCTCCTCCTGCGCCTTCGCGCCCGTGAGGAACCCGCCGCCCGGGTTCACCGCCGACGCGAAGTTGAGCGCCAGCACGCGCTCCTCGCCCTCCTGCTCCACCAGCCGGCGCGCGGCGTCGCCCGTCTTCTCCGCCGTCACCTCGACGGTGAAGCCCGACACCGGCGCGGGCCTCGTGAGGTGCTCGAAGTCACCGGGGCGCACCAGCACGGTGCGCTCGACGGCGCGCGCCACCGCGTCGCGCACCGACACCTCGCGCCCGGACAGCGGCACATAGGTGCCCTGCTCAAGGATGTGAAGGGTCTCGTCCGCGACGCGGTTCAGCGACATGGCGTCACTCGCAGCCGATGCGCTCGGGCGCCACCGCGAGGTCGTCGATCCACGTCTCCGACGCGGAGTCTCCCTTCGGGTGCACGAAGCCGTAGCCCACCCCGAAGTTGGTGAACGGCCGGATGCCCACGTTCGGGAAGTCGTAGGCCTGCTTCCCGTCCACCCACACCAGCGCGTGGCCCGTGGTGGCGGAGGTGTCCGCGCGCTCCACGCCCCACTCGATGCACGTCCACCGGTTGGGCGACACCGTGACCTTGGTGTCCTCCTGGAGGTTCCAGCCCGTGCCCTTGATGCCGCTCCAGTCATCCAGCGCGAAGGCGCCGTTGTGCATCCCCTGGAGCTCGATGCCGCCGAAGTCGGTGTCCTTCGGGGAGAAGAGGATGAAGTACGTCCCCATCACGCCCTCCGGCGAGGCCCGGTTCAGGTACACGTACGCACGCGTGTAGAGCTTCGTGCCAAACGCCGGGATGTCCTTGCGCAGGTGCGCGATGGCCTGCTGGTCCCCCGGCCCCGTGTCCTCGTTGTAGCCCGGGTCCGTCTTCACGTGCACCGCGCCGCCGCCGGAGCGGGTGCGCGAGCCGTCGATGGCGATGGTCGCGTGGTGGTCCTCGTCCGGCACCCGCCAGCCGTTCTGCCCCTGGTCGAAGTCCTCGCAGATGTAGGCGGAGGCCGGGCACTGGCCATTGCCCGTGCTGGTACCGGCGTCGGTGTTCGTGCCCGCGTCCGTGCTCGTGCCCGAGTCCGGGGTGTTGTTCGTGTCGTCGTCGTCGCCGCAAGCCGACAGCGCGCCCACCGCGAGGGAAGCCATCATCAACGCCAGTGCCGAAGTCGAACGCATGAGTCCTTCCAGGAAGAGGCGTCGCGCCCTCGCGCTCCTACCGCGGGGACGGGACGTGTCTCCGTCCTAACACGCCCCCCCGTCCTCCTTGGAATGGGGCCCGCCAGACCCCGGCGGCCGCGGCGAGCAACCGGCGGTGGTGACGACACGCCCCGCGGGGCCATGCAGGTGTCGCCCCTGGATCAGTTCGCGCGCGGCGCGACGACAAGTGCTCACTAGAGGCACACCGCCCTGCCCGACAGGTGCGCGTTGCCGTTCCGGCCCGTACTGCTTTCCATGTGAAGCGCCAACGGCACGGGCGTCACCCTCACGGGCAGCTGGAGGGGTGGGAGCGGGTGGGGGATCCAGGCATCGGGAGAGCGGGAGATGGGAGAGGCCTTCCGAAGAATCACGGTCGTCGCGCCGCCGGCCGACGAAGGCACCTCCGCAGCGGCCCTGCCACCCGCCCGGCACCTGCCGCCCACGGGCTCGGTGGCGCTCGTCTTCACGGACATCCAGGGGTCCACGCGGCTGTGGGAGCGCTGCGGCCAGGCCATGCGCGACGCGCTGGAGCTGCACGACGGCGTGCTGCGCGCGCTGCTGCTGGGCACCCACGGC
>JAFADT010000662.1 GCA_023424585.1 Pseudomonadota bacterium | reverse complement strand
CGGGAGCTCACCCCCGAGGAGCGCTACGACCTGCTCGCCTACCTGCTCACGCTGTGTGCCCTACGGCGCGGAGCCGGAGTGGAAGGGGAGCAGCACCGCGGCCCGGACCCGCGTGACCATCGACTCGGCGACCAGCGGCCACCCGAACGCCGCGAACGTGAGCACGGCCATCATCGCGCTGAACATCCACAGCCCCATCATCACCGCGATGCCCAGGTGCATGCCCAGCGTCAGCGCCACCCAGAGCCCCCGCGTGCGCCGGGGCCAGACGCAGAACGCGTAGCCCCCCTCCACCACCAGGGTGCCCCACGTGGCCAGCTTCACCAGCCACGGCACCGCCGCCAGCCACGCGAAGTCGAACTGGCCGTACTGGGGCTGCATCAGCACCTCCCAGATGGCCGTGCCGTCCCGCCACACCGGCCCCAGGAGCTTCTCCAGCCCCGTGGACAGGTAGATGAGACACAGGTGTACCTGCAACACGCGCAGCGACAGCGTGGCCAGCGCGGAGTGCACGACCGAGGTCCTCCCCGCCCGGGCGTCCAGGGAGAACGCCGCGCCCACCGGCATCACCGCGCAGTAGAAGAGGCTGATGTGCGCGAAGGTCTCCACGCCATAGGAGAAGAAGCTGATGCTGTTGAGCAGCACCGTGTGGAGGATCCACGCCACCACCGCCGACAGCCGCGTGTGCAGGCCCAGGAGCAGCCCCAGCAGCGCCACCACGTAGGCGAACGCCAGGGCCTGGATGCCGGCCACCTGGGAGATGCCCAGCGGCGCGAGCGCGGCCACCACCGCGTCCACGCGGGGCACGGCGGGGGACGCCATCGCCTCGGAGACGCTCCACGGCACCCAGCCCCGGTCGCCCAGCAGCTCCGGCAGGCTCTCCGACAGGCTCCAGGCCTGGATGAGCAGCAGCGCCGCCACGCCCATGCGCAGCACGCCCAGGGGCTGCGGCGACGAGGGCGCGCTGACGAACGCCGCCAGCCGCTGGCCCACGGAGGTCCTCCAGGTCGCGGCGCTCATGGCGTCACCTCGCCGGCGGACAGGGCTGTGGGCACGCGCCGCTCGAACACCGCGCGGTAGGCCTCCGTCCAGAGGGGCCGCGACCCCTGGAGGTGCGCCTCCATGCTGGGCAACTGGAGCGACTCCACGCGCACCGTGACCGAGCGCGCGTCCGGGTGCCGGCCGAACATCGCCGCCGCCCACGCGCGGGCCAGCGCGTCCCGGCTCTCCTCCAGGTTGAAGCGCAGGTTCATGGAGTGGATGCGCAGGCTCACCGCGCCGTTGTCGGACCGGAAGTCGTCGTGCAGCGGCGCGCCGGACGCGCCCTCCAGGTCGAAGGAGACGCGCACCGCCGGGCTCACCCCGGGGGCGAAGAAGCTGAAGCCACTGCTGGAGCCCGTCCAGTGCCCATAGGCCCGCGCCCAGGGGCTCACGGTGGCCGCCATCCCGGAGAAGGGCACGTGCAGCGCGCCACAGGCCACCATCAACAGGTGCAGCGCCGCGAGGCCGGTCAACAACCCGTGCCGGGGAGTCAACGTGTGTCGCATGGGGGCTCCAGTCCCGAGCGCCGGAGGACGGACCTCCGGCGCCGGGTGCGTCGTGAAGGGGCTGCTGCTTTGCTTCAGGGGGTCGTGACTTCGGATGGCCTCAGTTGCAGTTGCCGGTCACGCTGCCGCCGCCGGTGAAGAGGCCCAGCAGGTTGCCCGTGGTGTTGCCGAGGATGTTGCCGCCACCGAGGATGTTGCTGAGGATGCCGCAGTTGCCGCCGCCGCTGCCGCCGCCAGAGCCACCCGCCAGCGGGCCCGTCTTCGACACCAGCACGACCTCTTCCATCGACACCGCCATGCGCGGGTCGTGGCTCTTGACCTCGCGGTTGTTCGCCATCGCACCCGTCGCGCCCAGCGCCAGCACGAACATCGCCACGGTCCCACCGACCTTCATGTGCGTCTTCTTCATGGCCTTGCTCCTTGGGGTTTGGAGGACTGCATGGGCAATGTCTTTCCCCTCCCTGGAATCGGAACCATCCCGGCAAGACCAGGATTTTGTTGCCGGTTGTTTCCAGGGAGGATGTGGACATTCCAGCCTGGCTGGCGGCAGCCTTTCTTCGCCTCCATGGGGGCGGCCCGTTGGACCTGGGTCCATGCCCTCGCGAGGGGCCGTTCCGCGGGTTGCTTGCGTCGGGTGGGGGAGCTGAGGTCTACAATCCGACGGATGCGTTCCTCCCCCCGGGTCGCCTGGCTCCTGCTTTCAACGCTGTGCCTGTCGTGCACCGACTCGGGGCTCTATTCGATTGATGACCGCGCGGGCGGCACGAAGGACCGCGTCAACTTCGAGGGCGACCTCTGCGTGCCGGAGGCCACCGGCGACGCGTTCCCCGTGAAGGTCGTGTTCGCGCTCCAGGGCGGCACCGGCGTCGAGCCGGAGGTGGTGGGCTACGCGGTGGACGGCCTCACCACGCTCACCTCGCGCTTCACCGGGCCGCAGGTGCGCTTCGGGCTCGTGGCCTTCCACTCGGTGGCCACCGGCCTGCAGGGAAGCTTCACGGACGCGGCCGCCTTCCAGTCCGTCCTGCCCCGCTACGCCAGCTACCAGCAGCAGGGGCCCATCAGCATCCGCTCCGCGCTGCGGCTGTCCAAGAGCCTCCTGTCCGGCGACATGCAGGCCTCCTGCAAGGGCGAGGTCGCGCGCACGCGCTACGTGGTCGCGCCCGTCATCCGCAGCGCCGACGTGAGCTGTGACAACCCGGCGTACAACATCGGCATCGACAGCCGCTGCACCGCGCTGTCCCAGGCCGCCGGCTGCAACACGACCCCCGAAGCCCAGGCCCAGTGCAACGCTGCGTGCAGCCAGTGCGAGCTGACCGCCGTGGTGGGCGAGCTCAAGGGCCTGGTGGAGCAACTGGGCGCGGGCGGCGTCAGCGTGCAGCCCGTCTACGTCCGCGGCGACGTGCCGGACGCCGTCGCCCGCCTCCAGGTGGCCGCCATCGCCAACGCGGGCGGCAGCGCGCCGGTGGAGACGGACTTCCCGGGCCTGCCCAACGCGCTCGCGCGGCTGGACTACGGCGCGCTCGACAACGCGCTCAAGCTCAAGCGCTTCCTCGCCTTCAACCGCAACGTGCAGGTGCGCAACGGCCAGATGTTCACCGACAGCGACGGCGACGGCGTGGGCGACGACGACGAGCGCGCCCTGGGCCTGGACCCCACCTCCCCGGACACCGACCAGGACGGCCTGATGGACGGCGTCGAGCTGCGCATGGGCCTGGACCCGCTCGCCGTGGACGTCATCAACGGCTGCAGCGTGGTGCAGGACACCGACGGCGACCGGCTCAACGACTGCGAGGAGCGCGTGCTCGGCACCGACCCCTGCGTGGGCGACACCGACGGCGACGGCCTGCCGGACCTCGTGGAGGCCCTGTCCCAGACGAACCCGCTCGTCGCCGAGGACCTGCTCGACAGCGACCGCGACGGCCTCTCCAACGTGGAGGAGGTGGAGGCCCACGGCGACCCGCTCAGCGCCGACCTCGACTTCCACCGCGAGCGCGGCTACGGCTACTCCATCGTCCCGCTGCCCCCCACCGCCACCAGCGACCGCGCCTGCTACCGCACCCGCGTGGAGAACGTCTCCCTGGTCCCCACCCTGGAGCGCCCCCACCCGCTCATCCCCGGTGAGGTGATCCCCGCGGGCACCAACGAGGTCTACCTCTACCTCCAGGTGGGCCGGGACAATGATCCGCGCGGCGCCGGCGTGGGCTCCCTCTTCATCCAGGAGATGCACTACGACCCCGCCACCGGCCGCACCCCCGCGGGCATGGTCCCCCTCGTCTCCAATGACTTCATCGTGGGCACCTGAGCCCGGCCCCGGGCGTGGGGTGTCCCCCACAGTCTCAATGGGGTGTTCCCCCCACACCCTTCCTGTAGCAGCCCCTTCCGAACGCGCAAGCCCTTGAAGTTCCTGACCCTGAAACTCCTACAGACGCGGGATCGCCTCTTGCTAGGGCGGGGGGTTGTGAAAGGAGTCACCATGACTATCGGTCGCATTGCCCCCATGCTGGCGCTCGGCGCCTTCCTGGTGCTGAGCCCCCGCACCGTGCAGGCCCAGGAGCAGAACCCGGACAACCCGGAGTGCCTCGGAGACGAGTGCGGTCGCCCCAAGGAGGAGGGCGGCGGCTGCGGTTGTGGCTGCGGCTGTTCCATCTGGGTGGCGTACACGGACGACGGCAAGACGCTGTCGTACACGGACGACGCGGACGGCGACGGCAAGGCGGACGACAAGGACAACTGCCCGTTCACGTCCAACCGCGACCAGTCGGACGGCGACGGCGACCTCGCGGGCGACGCCTGCGACAACTGCCCGGCCGTCTCCAACGCCAACCAGCTGGACGGGGATGGCGACGGCATCGGCGACGCGTGCGACCCGGACGACGACAACGACGGCAAGCCGGACGGCGAGGACAACTGCCCCACCATCCCCAACGC
>JAFADT010000610.1 GCA_023424585.1 Pseudomonadota bacterium | reverse complement strand
CCCCCGCGATGCTCGCGCCCGCCGCCGCGCCGGTGGCCGCCGCGCCGCCTCCCCTGGACGCCAACGGCCAGCCGCGCCCCATCTACCTCACGCCGCCGCAGACGCTGTCCGGCACGGGGGCGGTCATCGGCATCGACCTGGGCACCACCAACTCCTGCGTGGCGCTCCTGTCCAACGGCCGGCCCATCGTCCTCCGCTCGCGCGAGGGCTACAACACCATCCCGTCCGTCATCTCGCTGAGCGCGCAGAACAAGCTGCTCGTCAGCCACCGCGCGAAGAACCAGCTCGTCCTTCGGCCCACGCAGACCATCTACGGCGCGAAGCGCCTGGTGGGCCGGCCCTACGAAAGCGCCGTGGTGAAGCAGGTGCGCGAGCGCTTCCACTACGAGATCACCCCCGACGCCGCGGGCCGCGCCGCCGTGCGCCTGGGCAACGACGTGCTGTCGCTGGAGGAGGTGCAGGGCATCATCCTGCGCGAGTGCAAGGAGATGGCCGAGGCCCACCTCAACCAGAAGGTGGAGCGCGCCGTGGTGACGGTGCCGGCCTACTACTCCGAGCCCCAGCGTGAAGCGGTCCGCAAGGCGGGCGCGATGGCCGGCCTCAAGGTGGAGCGCATCCTCAACGAGCCCACGTCCGCGGCGCTCGCGTACGGCCTCAACCGCGAGCTCAACAAGAAGGTGCTCGTCTACGACCTGGGCGGCGGTACCTTCGACGCGACCATCCTGCGCATCGAGAAGAACGTCTTCGAGGTGCTGGGCACCGGCGGCGATATCTTCCTGGGCGGTATCGACTTCGACAACCTCATCGTCGACTTCCTCCTGGAGCGCTTCCAGGAGAAGGAAGGCATCGCGTTCAACGGGGACGGCATCGCCCTGTCGCGCGTGGGCGACGCCGCCGAGCGCGCGAAGATGGCGCTGTCCGAGCGCAGCACCTTCGAGGCCCACATCCCCATGTTGATGATGGATGACGCGGGCCGCCCGAGGGACCTGCGCGTGACGATGTCGCGCCAGGAGCTGGAGAAGATCTGCGACCCGCTGCTCAACCGCACCATCGACGTGGTGCGCGACGTGCTGCTGGACGCCAAGCTGAAGGCCTCGGAGGTGGACGACATCATCCTGGTGGGCGGCATGAGCCGCATGCCGCTGGTGCGCGACAAGCTCAAGGGCCTGTTCGGCAAGAACGCGCAGGCGAGCGTCAACGCGGACGAGGCCGTGGCGCTGGGCGCGGCGCTGTACTCGGGCTCGGTGGACAAGGTGAGCAGCGTGGTGCTCATCGACGTGCTGCCCATGACCATTGGCGTGGCCATGCCCGGGGGCGGCTTCAAGCGCGTCATCGAGCGCAACAGCCCGCTGCCCACGCAGCGCTCGTTCGCCATCAGCACGTCGCAGGACAACGAGGAGCGGATGGAGCTGTCCGTCTTCCAGGGCGAGGACAACCACATCTCCGCCAACGAGTACCTGGGCACCGTGCGCATGGAAGGCCTGCCGCGGGGCCCCAAGGGCTCCGTGCGCGTGGCCGTGACGCTGAAGCTCGACTCCGAATGCGTGCTGCACGTGGAGGCGCGTGAGTACTCGACGCGCAAGGAGGTGAAGGCGACGCTCGCCACGCGCTACTCGCCGGAGGAGCTCCAGCGGCAGCTCCAGGTGAGCAAGGAGGCGGTGAACGCCGCCGAGGAGCGCCGGGGCGCGGACCTCAAGGAGCGCGCCGGTCGCTTCTGGGGCTTCGTGAAGAAGGCGCTGGGCCGCAAGTAGACTGGCCCCATGACCGCCTCCGCCCCCCGCTACATGGCGCGCTTCCGCTGCATCGCGGAAGCGTGCGAGGACACCTGCTGCGCGGGGCTCACCGTGCCCATCAGCGAGTCGCGCTGGAGCCTGCTGCGCCAGAAGGTCGCGGGCACGCCGGACGAGGCGCGCGTCGCGGCGCTCATCCAGCCGAACCCGGACGGAGCCACGGGCCAGCAGGCCGGCCTCCTGGGCAAGCGCGCGGACGGACACTGCGCCTTCCTGGATGAAGCGAAGCTGTGCTCGCTCCAGCGCCGGTACGGTGAAGCGGTGCTGCCGGATGGCTGCTCCGTCTTTCCCCGGGTCCTCACGCGCTGGGGCGCGCAGGTGGAGATGGCCGGGTCGCTCGCGTGTCCGGAGACGGCGCGACTGTGCCTGCTGGCGGAGGACGCGCTGGTGCGTGAGCCCGTGCCCGAGGAGCAGGCCCTGCGCCCCCAGGTCGCCCGGCAGGTGGCGTCGGGGGACGACGCGTGGACGGCCCACGCGGACGCCGTGCGCGAGGCGATGCTGCGGCTCCTGAACCGGCGCGAGGTCCCGCTCGCCGCGCGCCTGTTCGCGCTGGGCCGCATGGCGCTGGACCTGGGGGACTTCTACTTCCCGGGGACGGCGTCCTTCGGTCCTGAAGCCCCGGAGCGGCTCGCGCGCATCCTCGCTGGGTACGACTCTGCGGAGACCCTGGCGACGCTGTGCGCGCAGCTCGACGCGCTGGAGCTGCCCGGAGGCCCGTGGGCCGGCATCTGCGCCGCCGTGCTCCGCTCACGCGAGGCCGCTGTCGGCAGCCCGCGCTTCCTCGCCCTCATGGGCGACGTGCGCGCGTCCTACGGTGGCGCGGAGACGGGGCCTGACGAAGCATGGCGGCTCCACGCCGCCCGGCGCTCCGCCCTGGAGTCCCTGCACGGCGAGCGCGTGCACCAGTACTTCCTGCACCACGCGCTCAACCACGTCCTGCGCCACCCGTTCACCGAGGCCGAGAGCCTCCTGGACGCCGTGTTCCTGCTCGTGCTGCGCGCCTCGGTGGTGCGCTGGGTGCTGCTCGGGCACCCCGCCGTGGTGGCGCTGCTGGACGCGCCCGGCACGCCCGTGGCCGCGCTGGACGCCGCCGCCGTGGAGGCGTTCCAGGTCGTCGCCAAGCACGTGGAGCAGGCGCCCACGTTCCTGGACTTCGCCCGGGGGCTGGCCGGCGAGGGCCCGGAGACCTTCGCGCGGCTGCTCATCCTGGTGAAGGGCCTGTAGCGCCCGCGCTCAGCCCTGCGATCTCGGCTTCGCGCCCAGCTGCTGCATGGCCCGCTGGAAGGACGGGTACTCGTGCGCGCCCTGGATGGCCAGCCGGTCGCCCAGGATGAAGGTGGGCACCGCGCGGATGCCCATCTCCTGGGCCTCGCGCACGGACGCCTCCACGAGCTGCCGGTAGCGGCCTTCCTCCACCGCGCGCTGGAGCGCGTCCGGATCCAACCCGGCCTCCACGCCCGCGGCCCGCAGCGTGTCCCACTGCCAGAGGTCCTGACCTTCACTCCAGTAGCGCCGCAGGATGGCCGCCTGGAAGGGCTCCAGCCTGCCCTGGGCGCGCGCGTACTCCGCCGCCTCGTGCGCGCGGCGCGTGGACGGGATGAGGTCCCGCTGCACCAGCGTCAGCCCGGCCCTGGCGGCGCGGAGCTTCAGCGGGTTGTTGGGGTCCTTCATCCCCTGGCGCACGTACTCGGGCAGCGGCAGCCCTTCCGGAGGCGTCTCCGGGCGCAGGAAGTAGGGGTGCCACTCCACCTGGACGTCGTATTCCTTCTTCAGCTTCTCGACCTCACCGAGGCCGACGTAACACCAGGGTCAAACGAAGTCGGACCAGACGTGGACGACGATGGGTGCGCTCATGGGCGGAATCTCTAGCACCGCGCGTCAGGGCCTTCCACCCATTCCACCGGGGCCCGCATCCATCGGTGGACAGCCCGTCCTCCCGAGGGCACGGTCCGGGTTCCATCTCTCCGGAGGAACCTCCCCGTGCCCCTGTCGCTCCTCGCGGCCCTGGCGCTCGGCGCAAGCCCCGCGTCCGCGCCCCATCCGTTCAATCAACAGGACCTGGTCACGCTGCGCCGGCTCAGCAGCCCGCGCGTCTCGCCCGACGGACGGCAGGTGGCCTACGTCCTGCGCTCCACCGACCTGGAGATGAACCGCGGCCGCACCGACCTGTGGCTCGTCAACCTGGACGGCTCCGCGCCGCGCCAGCTCACCTCCCACCCGGACAGCGACAGCGACCCCGTCTGGGCGCCGGACGGCAAGAGCCTCTTCTTCCTGTCGTCGCGCGGCGGCTCCTCGCAGGTGTGGCGCCTGCCCGTGGACGGCGGCGAGCCGCTCCCCGTCACGAAGCTGCCCCTGGACGTGAACAGCTTCGCGCTGTCGCGCGACGGCCAGCGGCTGGCGGTGGCGCTGGACGTGCGCCCGGCCTGCGCGGACCTCGCGTGCAACACCCTGCGCGCCGCGGAGGCCTCCAAGAAGAAGACCACCGGCCGCGCGTATGATCAGCTCTTCGCGCGGCACTGGGACACCTGGCGGGACGGCACGCGCTCGCACCTGTTCGTCGTCCCCGTGGCCGGCGGCACGGCCGTGGACGTGATGAAGGGCATGGACGCGGACGCGCCCAGCAAGCCCTTTGGCGGCGCGGAGGAGTTCACCTTCACGCCGGACGGCAAGGGCCTCGTCTTCGCCGCGCGCGACGTGGGCACCACCGAGCCGTGGTCCACCGACCTGGACCTGTTTCTCGCGCCCATCGACGGCAAGACGAAGCCGCGCAAGCTCACGGAGAAGAACCGCGCCACGGACACGAGCCCCGTGTTCAGCCCGGACGGCAAGACGCTCGCGTACGTGGCCATGTCCCGCCCCGGCTACGAGTCCGACCGCTTCCGCGTCATCCTGCGCACGTGGCCGGGCGGCCAGGAGCGCGTGCTGACCCAGGACTGGGACCGCTCCGCCGGCTCGCTCGCGTGGAGCCACGACGGCGCCACGCTCTACACCACCGCCAACGACGTGGGGCAGAACGCGGTGTTCGCGCTGGACGTGGCCTCCGGCAAGGCGCGCCGCCTCACGCAGGGCGGCAGCGCGGACGCCCCCCAGCCCGCGGCGGACGGCCAGGTCGTCTACGCGCTGGATGACCTGGACTCTCCGTCGGACCTGTACGCGATGAAGGCGGACGGCACCGGCGCCCGCCAGCTCACCCAGGTGAACCAGGAGGCGCTCGCGGGCCTGAAGTTCGGCGCCTTCGAGCAGTTCAGCTTCCCGGGCTGGAACAACGAGACGGTGCACGGCTACGTGGTGAAGCCCGTGGACTTCGACCCGAAGCGCCAGTACCCGCTGGCCTTCCTCATCCACGGCGGGCCGCAGGGCAGCTTCGGCAACCACTTCCACTACCGGTGGAACCCGCAGGTGTACGCGGGCCGCGGCTACGTGGCGGTGATGATCGACTTCCACGGCTCCACCGGCTACGGCCAGGCCTTCACGGACTCCATCGCGGGGGACTGGGGCGGCAAGCCGCTGGAGGACCTGAAGAAGGGCCTCGGTGCCGCGCTCCAGAAGTACCCCTTCATCCACAAGACGAAGCGGTGCGCGCTGGGCGGCAGCTACGGCGGGTACATGATCAACTGGATCGCCGGCAGCTGGGCGGACGGCTTCCAGTGCCTGGTGAACCACGACGGCATCTTCGACGAGCGCGCCGCCTACTACGACACCGAGGAGCTGTGGTTCCCCGAGTGGGAGCACAAGGCGCTGCCGTGGGAGAAGCCGGAGGCGTATGAGCAGTTCAACCCGGTGAACCAGGTGGCGAAGTGGAAGACGCCCATGCTCGTCATCCACGGCGGCAGGGACTACCGCGTGGTGGACACGCAGGGCATCTCCACCTTCACCGCGCTCCAGCGCCGGGGCATCCCGTCCCGCTTCCTGTACTTCCCGGACGAGAACCACTGGGTGCTCAAGCCGCAGAACAGCATCCAGTGGCACGACGAGGTGCTGGGCTGGCTGGACCGCTGGACGCGCAAGTAGCGCCTCCGCGAGGAGGGACCCCTGGGGCGCAGGGCCCCAGGGGCGCCCGCACCCCTCAGGGGATGCCGAAGCAGTCGTCGATGCAGTTGGCGAGGACCTCCGAGCACGTCCGGTCGGAGAGGCACTGCGAGCACTCCGCGGTGCGCGCGCGGCGGGCGTCCTGCTCGCTCTCCTTCTCGTCCTCCCAGGCGCCGATCTTCTCGGCGCACTTGCCGGTATCCAGGTCCGCGTCGAAGCACTCCTTGCGGTAGTCGCAGATGGCGTCGGCGTCGTTGGAGCAGCCGGTGAGGAGCAGCACGGAGACGCAGGAGGCCAGGGCAATCAGTCGTGACATGGCCCGGCACTATGCACGCGGAAGGCGCCTCCCGTGAATCCACTTCAGGGGAGGCGCTCCGTGCTTCATCACGGCTGGATTACTTCGTCTTCGTCGCACCGCTGGGGGTGCCCGAGGCGCCGCTCATGGAGCTGCCCGTCGTCGCGCCCGTGGCGCCGTGGTCCATGGTGCTGCCCTGCATGCCGGCGCCGCCCACGCCCATGGCCTCGTCCAGCTTGCCGAGGGTCTGGTAGGCCATGTCGCGGTGCCTGGGCAGCTCCTGGGTGAGGTTCGTGAGCAGCGTGGCCAGCTCGCCCGTGGCGTTCATGCCGTGCTGGGCGGCCATCACCTCGCCAATGGCGGCGTCATGCGCGGCCACCTGGCCGGCCATATAGGCCGAGTCGAACGGCGCGCCCTTCAGCGCCTGGAGCTTCTCCATGTCCGCCTTGTCCGCGGCCATGGCCTTCTTCTCCAGGGTGTTGGCGGGCGTGGGCGTCTCCGCCAGCTTCATGTTCTGCGACTTCGCATAGGCCATGACCTTCTGGTCGGTGGTCGTGTGCGCGTCGATCATCGCCTGCGCGTAGCTCTTCACGTCCGGGTTCTGCGAGTTCTGCTGAGCGAGCTTCGCCTGCTTGATCTCCGTCTGGTTGATGTGGTGCACGCGCTCCAGGAAGGCCTTCGGGTCCGCGGGGGCCTCGAAGCCCTTGAACTCCAGCGTGCCCTTCGCGGCGGGGGTCGTCTTGCCGGGCGCGGGGTTGGGGGACGTGACGTTCTGGGCCAGCGAGACGCCGCCGGTGAGGAGGACCGCGGCGAGGGTGACTCCGTGCAGGGTGCGCTTCATGGGGTGCAGCTCCTTTTCAAGGCCTCGGGAGTGAGGCGGGACAAGGCCGGTGGACCGGACACGCTCCCGGATCCGCGCGGCGCACGTTGGAGCAGGGCGCGACAGCGGACCCAGTGGGTGGGGAGGAGGACGTGTGCCACTTCACGTTGCACCTCCGCGCCGGTGCGCCAGTGGACACCGCCACTGCCCCCCGGGCGCGGACGCGGACGTTCAGCACCGCACGACTGTCTGGGAGCGCCATCCCGTCCTCCTCGTGCCCGGAAAGCCAGGCATCCCCCGAAGGCGGGAAGGGAGCGGAGGCGGAGCCCCGGCTGGCTGGCCGCCGGGGAGGAGGGCTACTTCGCGGGGCGCGGCGCCGGCTTCGGCGCCGGGGCGGGCGCAGGCTTCGGGGCGTCGGGCGTGCCGGCCGGGACGTTCTTCGTCTCCGACAGCTCGTCCTCCGCGCGCAGGAAGGCCTGGGCGGCGCGGTCCACGTCGTCGGGCTTGAGGCCCGTGAGGTTGGCGGCGGCCACGCGCGTGCGCGACGCGAGCGCCGTCTCCCCCAGCGCGCCGTGGATGCGCGTGAGGGCCACGTGGATCTCAGGGTCGAACGGGTCCGAGGCCAGCGCCTCCAGGTACGCCGTCTTCGCCTTCGGGTAGTCCTTGCGGAACAGCAGGATGCGGCCCAGGTGCACGTTGGTGGAGGGCGAGCCCGGGTGCATGCGCAGCGAGCCGCGCAGCACGGCCTCCGCTTCATCCAGCCGGCGCAGCTCCAGGAGCGCGAGCGCGAACTTGTTGGAGACGGACTCGTACTTGTCGCCCACCAGCTTGTGCGCCCGCGCGTACTCCTCCGCGGCGGCCTTCACGCGGTTGCGCTCGCGCAGCACCTCGCCCAGGTGCGCGAACTTGCGCGCGGGGACCTCGGTCACCTCGGCGAAGCCGCCGAAGGAGATCTCACGCCCCTTCTTCTCGCTGTCCTTCTTCTCCCCCTTGGCGTCCTCCTTGAGCACCACGCGGTCGTCGCGCGGCACCAGCTCCTGCGGGAAGGGCTGCTTCTTCACGTAGGCCAGCCACGTCTTCTCGAAGAGGGGGAAGGGCATGCCCGTCGCCGCCTCCACCGCCTTCTTGTCCGGCTGGCCCGCCTTCAGCTCCTGCAACAGGGTGCGCAGGCCCGCGGTGCCCTTGGTGCCGTGGATGTAGTCGATGGCGTAGAACACCTCCGCGAACGCGGTGGCCGCGTCCTCCGCCGTGGGCAGCATGGCGATGGAGGGGTGCATCTTCTCGAAGGGGATGAGCTTGTCCTCCTTCACGCGCTTGCCCAGCAGCGCCTGCGTGGAGGGCGTCATGGCGAGCCCGCCCTTGCCGCGCCAGCGCGACTCCAGGAACTTGGCCAGGCCCTCGTGCAGCCAGATGGGCACGGTGTTGTGGGACAGCTGGCTGACCACCAGGTGCACGTACTCGTGCGCCAGCGTGTCCTGCCAGTCGTAGCCCTGCGCCACGGCCTTGGGGCTCGTGACCATCAGCTTGTTGAACTTGCAGATGGCGATGGTGCCGGTGGTGCGGATCTGCTTCTCCGTCAGCGTGCTGACGCGGGACAGCTCGCGCGCGTTGTTCACCACCTCCACGCGCACCTTGCCCGGCGGCGTCCAGCCCAGGTCCTCCGCGAGCGCGCGGTGGATGGCCTCCAGCGTCTCCAGCGCGTAGGGCACCAGGATCTCCTCCTTGCCCTTGGGGTAGAAGAAGATGAAATGCTCGCTCTCCGCGCGCTGGTGGTCCTTGACGATGGCGCGCGTGTCCTTGGCCAGCCGCAGGTAGCTGCCCGGCTTGTCCTCGATGTTGGCGCCTTCCAGCAGCGTCACCGCGTCGTCGTACTGGCCGTCCTCGAAGGCCACGCGCCCCTGGAAGTACTTGAGGGGCTCCAGCTCGGACGGCACGCGCTTCTCGACCTCGGCCAGCTCGCGGCGGGCGGCGCCCACGTCCCAGTCGTCCAGCGACTGCTCCACCTTGCCCAGCCGCTGCTTCACCTCTTCCTTGAGGGCCGCGTCGGGCGGCTGCGCGAGGGCCGCGGGGGCGGCGAGCAGCAGGGCGCACAGGGCGCCCAGGCAGGGAATGGTCGCGTGCGTGCGGCGGCTCACTTCACCAGCTCCTCGTAGTAGCGCTTCACCTGCTCGCGGTACTTCTCCGGCGCGCCCTGCTTCATCGCGTCCAGCAGGTCCTTGCGGAACTCGCGAGGCGCCTGGAACGCGTCCTCGTCCGGCAGCTCCACCTTGTCCTGCGGGTCGCGGCCGTTGCCCTCCTGGCGGCGGCCGGAGCCCATGGGCATGGGCAGCCCGCGGCCGCCCTTGCGGCCCTGCTGGCTCTGCTGCATCTGCTGCTGGAAGCGCTTGAGGCCCTCCATGGCGGCCTGCTGCTCACCGTAGCCGCGGCCGGGGTCGCGGCCCTGCATGCGCTGGGCGGCCTCGCCCATGCGCTGGCCAATCTCCTCCATCTGCTGGCCGGCCTCCTCCCCGAACAGGGGCGCCGTCTGCTCCATGTCCTCCATCTGCTGGCGCAGGCCCTGCGCGCGCTGCTCCAGCTGCTGCTGGCGCTGGCCCAGCTGCTGGAGCTGCTGCTTCTCCTGCTGCGACAGCTGCGAGCCCGGCGGCGGGAAGAGGTTCTGGAGCTGCTGGCTCACGTCCGACACGTCGCGCGCGTCCTTCTTGAGCTGCTCCGCGAGCTTCGCGGACTGCTGGCGCACCTCCGGCGGGTTGCCGAACATCTCGTCCAGCTGGCGCTGCTGCTCGCCCATGCTGGACAGCTGGCGCGCGGCGTCCTCCGCGCGGGCGGCGGACTCGGCGGCGAGGTCGAAGTCGTCCACCTTGAGCGCGTTCTCCACGTTGCGCAGCTCGGACTGGGCCTCCTCCAGCGGGCGGGCCGCGCGGCTGTTGAGCCGGCCCGGGTCGAGCTTCTGGTAGTGCTCCTGCACCTGCTGCACCTTGCGCGCGAGCTCGTCCTTGAGGGCCTGGCCCTTCTCCTTGAGCCGGTCGCGGTTCTGGCTGCGGGCCTGGTCGCGCAGGGCGCGCGTCTGCTCCGCGACCTTCTGCTGCTCGTCCAGGGTGCCCTTCAGGTCGTCCATGAACTTGCCGAACTTCTCCGCCAGCTCCGGGTACTGCTCCGCGCCGAAGTCCTCCTGGGACTTGTCCATGGAGTCGAGCATCTCGTCCATCTGCATGCCCAGCTCCTGGAGCTTCGCGAGGGCCTCGTCCGCCTTGCCCTCCTGCATCAGGCGCTCGACCTCGTCCATGGCGCCCTGCATGTCCTCCTGCTGCATCATCTCCGACAGCGCCTCCGCGTTGAGGTGCTCGTCGCGGATGCCCTTGCGCAGCTCGGCCATGCGCTGCATCAGCTCCTGGATGCGCGACTTGAGCTGCTGGATCTGCTGCATCACCTGCTCGCGCGCGGCCTCGTCCGGGTTGGCCTTGAACTGCTCGATGAGGCGCGACAGGTCGCGGCGGTCGTTGGCCAGCTGCTTCGTCAGCTCCTGGAGCGCCTCCAGCTTCTGCCGGTCCAGCAGCGACTCCAGGTAGAGGATGTCGCGCTCCAGGCCCTCGATTTCGTCCTCCACCACGGCGGTGAGCCGGGTGCCGGTGCCCCAGTCCTCGCCGCGCGCGCGCTGGGTGCGCAGGTAGAGGCGGCGGAAGTCGGAGGTGGTGCCCACGCTGCGCTTGAGGTCCCCGCCGATGTTCAGGAGCGCGGAGATGATCTCCTTGGGCACATCCTTCTCGCGCGACAGCTCGCTGCCCTGCGCGCGGAAGTCGTCCGCGAGCTGCTGGCCGCTCGAGTCCACGGACTTCGCGCTCTCCACCGCCTGCGCGTCCTTCTGCTTCGCGCGGTCGGGGCCCTCCAGGCGGTCCGCCAGGTGGTCCACGAGCCGGCCCCACAGCGCCTCCGCCTTCTCCAGGGCGGCGCGGCGGTGCTCGGCGGCGCTGTAGACGCGCAGGGTCTGCGTGCGGCTGACGCCCTTCTTGGGGCCCTCCACCGCGTCGTTGTCCTTCGCCTCCACGTAGTAGGTGATGCGGTCGCCGGGGGCGGGCTTGAGCGGGCCCAGGTCCCAGCGGAAGGTGCCCCGGCTGCGGCGGCTGTCCTCGCGCGGCAGGGGCACGCGCGCCTCCTGCTTCGCGCCGGGCATGCGGTACACCAGCGCCAGGCCGGACAGGCCGTAGTCGTCGGTGGCCTCGTACTTGAGCGTCACGGTCTGGCCGGGGTCGACCTCGATCTCCGTGGACGGCGTGAGCAGCGTCACCTGGGGCGCCTTGTCCGCCTCCACGGTGAGGGGGATGTCCGGGCCCACCGCGAGCGGCTTCGCGCGCGCGCCGTAGAAGACGAAGTGGTAGTGGCCGCCCTGCTTCGCCACGAAGCTGCCCTGGAGCTCGCGGCCGCCGGTGACGGTGAGGGGCAGCGTCTGTCCGTTGACGACGACCTCCGCGCGCTCGATGGGGCGGTCCGAGCGCGTCTTCAGCGCGACCTCCGTGCCGGCGGGCGCGCTGACCTCGCCGTTGGTGCCGGGCACGGTGCGCGGCGCGAGGCCCGTGTACGCGGGGTAGCGGTAGGTGAGCTCGATGTCGCCGGTGATGGGCTCCGCCTGCGCGGCGGTCTCCGGGCGCGAGGCCTGCTCGCGCAGGTGCTTCCAGCCGGCGGCCCACCGGCCGCCCACGAAGAACAGCAGCACCGCGAGCAGCAGCACGGCGCCGCCGGACGCCAGGGCCACGCGGCGCAGGGGCTGGCGGTCCACCACGAGCCGGGGGTCCACCGTGCGGGCCCGCTCGTCCATCTGCTGGAGGAACGCGTCCGCGAGCTGGGGGGACCAGCCGGCCTCCTCGCGGCGCTCGCGGGCCAGCTCCACCGCCGCGAGCACGTCCAGCGACAGCTCCGGGCGGCGC
>JAFADT010000588.1 GCA_023424585.1 Pseudomonadota bacterium | reverse complement strand
CCCCCCGCCCGGCCCCGACGGGAGCCTGCTTCCCCGTGACGCGCGGGTTGACGCGCGTCCCCTCCGCCCCTCTTATCTGCCCTCCCCCTGAGCAGGAGTCCCCGTTGGCAGGCGTCCCGGTCGAGTTGACCCCGGAGGATTACGAGGCAGTCACCCGGAAGCCCGGCATGTGCGTCGTGGACTTCTGGGCGCCGTGGTGTGAGCCCTGCCATGCGTTCGCCCCCGTCTTCGCCGAGGCCGCCGCGCGGTTCACGGACATCCGCTTCGCGCGGCTCGACGCGGAGGCGCACGAGGCGGTGGCCGAGCCGCTGGACATCGATACCTTCCCCACGCTCGTCGCGTTCAAGGACGGGCTGGAGGTCCACCGCGTCTCCGAGACGCTGTCCCCCGAAGCGCTGGACCGGCTCCTGGGCGCGCTGCGGGCCGTGGACGTCGCGGAGGAGAAGCGCCGCGCCGCCAACCGCGAGCAGACCGAGGCGGGCCGGCGCCCCTCCGGCGTCCCCGAGGGCGCCACCTGGGACGAGGGCGACGCGGAGTGGTCCTTCGGCCCGAAGGACTCCCAGGGCCGGCCCCACGGCACGTGGCGGTACTGGCGCGCCGACGGCACCCTCTGCAACGAGTGCGTCATGAAGCAGGGCACGCCGCACGGCCCCTTCAAGCGCTTCCATGAGGACGGCTCGGTGTCCCAGGAAGGCACCTTCGAGCAGGGCCAGCTCCACGGCCCGCGCACCTGGACGGCCTCCGAGCACTTCACCACCGAGCGCATGCACGAAGGCGGCGTGAGCCAGCGCGTGCGCCGGACGGTGATGCACTACGCGCACGGCACCGTGCGGCAGGTGCTGCACTACGACGGCGAGGGCCAGCGCGTGGTGCCCTCCACCGGCGAGCCCTACCCCACCCGCCCGGCCCACCTGCCGGAGGACGCCGAGCTGCGCGAGGACCTGGACCAGTGGGCGAAGGTGACGCTCAACGCGGACGGCGAGCGCCACGGCCTCACCCGCTTCTGGGACGCGCAGGGCCAGCTCCTCTGGGAGGCCGAGTTCGCGGACGGCCTGCGCCACGGGCGCTACGAGTCGCGGGCGGAGGGCGCCTACGCGGACTTCCGCGTCCACTTCGAGGTGGGCCGGGCGGAGGGCGACCTCGCGTGTGACACGTGGTCCCTGCTGGACGCCCAGCGCGCGGTGCTGCTCACGCGCGACCTGGGCCGGGCGATGGATGAGCGGACGCTGGCGCGCTCGCCGGTGTTCTCCAACCTCGCCCGGAGCGCGGAGGGCTGGCGCGAGCTGGCGAAGGAAGCCCGCGCGGACCGGCGCTACCGCGAGGCCCTGCTGGCCACGGCGCGCGCGTGCGCCACGTCCCTGGACGTCCAGCCGCTGAAGGAGGGCCTGGAGGAGCTGACGCTGCCTCGGACGCAGGACTCCGCGCGCGCGGTCGCGGACGAGGTGGTGGAGGAGGCAGGCCAGGCGTGGGCGCCCATGGCGGACGCGCTCATGCGCGGCGGAGAGGCCGCCACGCTGCTGCGGGCCTACGCGGTGCTGCTGGACCAGACGGATCGGCCTCGCGCGGCGCTGGACTTCCTGCACGCGGCGATGCTGCTCGCGCCGGAGCGCGAGGCGTACCTGTTCACCCGCGGCCTCATCCTGTTGAACCTGGGCGTGGCGGAGCAGGTGCGGAAGGACGCGGAGGGGCTCGCGGAGGTGGAGCCGGACACCTCCACGTTCCTCGCCACGTACGCGCGGGCGCTGTTCCCCCGGTTCGACTTCTGGGCGGGCCAGGAGCCGCCGCGCTGCACCTATGACGGCCTCCCGGAGAAGCCCGCGCAGCCCCTGGAGGCCATCCAGCAGGTGGTGCGCAAGTACGCCACGCGGCTCCAGGCGATCCGCGGCGCGCTCCTTCAGCGGTTCAAACCCGGCGCCACGGTGTCCTGGCTGCCGCCGGACCTGTCGGGCCTCCTGGGCGAGGGGCCGGTGGAGCTGAAGCAGCACGAGCTGGAGTCGGACGAGGACGAGCAGGTGGAGGTCGACGAGACGGTCGACCTGGAGCTGGGGCTCGCGGACCTGACGCTGATGTTGCGCGGGGACTGGAGCGCGCTGTCGTGGCTGCTGTGGTCGTGCGGGGAGACGACGTTCCGCATGCCCGCGCGCGTCGCGCCGCCCGCGGACTACGGGCAGGCGGTGGGACAGGCCTCGCAGCGGCTGTGGCAGAGCCGGGACCGCAAGTTCCGGGGAGACGCCAGCGCGACGAAGCCCGGCCAGGGCTTCCTGTTCGAGGGCGTCGCGCTGGGCGACCTGCACCCGAACCTGGTGTCCATCGCGGAGCGGCAGTACGCGGAGACGCAGGCGATGTTCTATTGGCTCAATGACCCGGATCACGTCTCTCCGTGGCAGAGCAATCTGAGGGGCAGCTAGTCATGAATCGGATTCGTGAAACCATCGAGGTCGCGGAGCCCCTGTGGCGGGCGCTGGAGCAGATGAGCCACGACCTGGGCGTGGACCGGGACGCCCTGGTGGCGCAGGCCCTGTTCATGCTCGCGCGGCAGAACGGATATGTGGCGCCGACGCCCGTGGCGCTCGGTGTGACGGGCGCGGGCGAGCCCGTGCGGGCACCAGCGCCCCGGCCTCCGGAGCCCAGCGCGCGTCCGGCCGTGCCCCCCACCCCGGTCGCACCCGTGAAGGGGGGCGCGCCGGCCGTGGCCGCGTCCGAGCCCGTGAAGGCCCGAGCCCGCGTGGACGAGGCCGCCCAGGCGCGAGCCCGCATGCAGGAGGTCCTCACCTCGGTGGATGCGGTCGTGCAGCCCCGCGACGTGCCGGTCGCGTCCGATGACGAGGAGGAGTCGGACGAGGAGGACTCCGACGACGACGCGTCTTCCGATGAGGGTGAGGAGGCCGGTGATGCGTCCTCCGATGAGGGCGAGGAGGCCGGCGACGAAGCGTCGGATGAGGACGAAGCGGCGGCCGCGTCTTCGGACGACGAGGCGGCTGACGACGAAGCGTCGGATGAGGACGAGGCGGCTGACGCGTCTTCGGACGACGAGGCGGCTGACGGCGACTCCGACGAAGAAGAGGCGGACGAAGGTGCCGCCAGCGCGTCGGACGACGCATCCGCCGACGTCGGGACGGGTGAGGACGAAGCGTCGGGTGAGGGCTCGAACCGCGAAGAAGCGGCCGCCTCCGCGGATCCGGGTTCGGAGGACGTGGACGACGCGGACGCTGCCGACATCGCGGCGGCGATCGGCTCCGAGGAGCTCCCCGGCTCCGAAGAAGACGACGACTCGGAGCCCGAAGAACCCAAGACGGGTGAGGAGGCGGCGGGCGCCGGCGAAGACGCTGCGCGCGCCGCGGCGTCCGAAGCGGGCGACGAGAAGGCCGCCGCGTCCGCCAGCGACGAGGCGCAGGACGCGGGCTCCGAGGAGCAGGAGTCGCGCTCCGACGACGCAGCCGAGGAGCAGGACCTGCCCTTCGTGGCGCCTCCGGCCTCGAAGGCCTCCGCCGTCCGCAGGCGGGGCCGAGTGCTCCGGTCCACCGCTCCCGAGGACACGCCCGCGGAGTCCAACAAGGGCCGCAAGGCCGCGCCCGCCCCCAAGCCCCCCGCGCGCATGGACCTCTTCGTGCGCCTGAGCCCGGACGGCCCCTCCACGCGGGTGGACGTGGAGCGCTTCACCCTGGGGCGCGGCCCGCAGTGCAGCCTCGTCGTGAAGTCCGGCAGGGTCTCCCGCGAGCACGCCATCGTCGTGCGCGAGGGCAACGACTACTTCATCGAGGACCTGAACTCGTCCAACGGGACCTGGATCAACCACAAGCGCATCAAGCGACAGCGGATCGCGGACGGGGACACCTTCAACCTGGGGACCGAGGCCGTGTACTTCTCCCTCCAGCCCTCGGAAGACTGAGGCGCTCAGGGCTCCCGCGGCGGATTGAGGATGCCCAGGGCGGAGATGACTCCGCCCAGCACCAGCAGCGCGGCGGTGACGACCATCACCCGGTGGAAGCCCGCGACGTCCAGTCGCGGCCCCACGATGAGCCCGGTGAACGCGATGGCGACGAGCCCCGCGACCCGGGCGATGGCGTTGTTGATGGCCGAGCCGATGCCCGCCTGCTCCTTGTGGAGGGAGCCGAGCACCGCCGCCGTCAACGGCGCCACCGTCGTCGTCAGCCCCAGCCCGAACACCAGCACGCCCGGCAGCATCTGCGTCCAGAAGTCCACCGGCGTCCGCGCGCGCAGCATGAGCAGGAACCCGGCGCCCGCGACACACGGCCCCACCGTCATGAACAGGCGCGGACCGAGCCGGCCCGCGAGCCCGCCGAACACCGACGACAGCAGCAACATGAGGATCGTCGTCGGCATCAGCGACAGCCCCGCCGTCGTCGCGCGAAAGCCTCCCACCTGCTGGAGGAACAGCGTGATGACGAACTCGCTCAGCGCCAGCGCCCCATAGATGAACACCGTGGCCAGGTTGCCCACCCAGAAGTTCCGCGCCCGGAAGAGCCCCAGGGGCATCATCGGGTGCGACGAGCGCCGCTCCTGCCAGAGGAACGCGAGGAACGCCGGCACGCCCACGCCCAGCGACGCCAGCACCGTGGGATGCGTCCAGCCCACGCTCCCCTGCTCAATCAGCGCGTAGACCGTCCCGCCCAATCCCAGGCACGCCAGCGCGGCGCCTGGGATGTCGATGCGCGCCCCCTCCGGACGGGCGGGCTCCTCCATGCGCGCGAGCAGCGTCAGCGTCAACGCGATGGGCAGCACGTTGATGGCGAAGATCCAGCGCCACCCCACCGTGTCCACCAGCAGGCCACCGACCAGCGGCCCCGCGATGAACGCGCCGCCCGTCCAGCCGGTCCAGGCGCCAATGGCCTTCGCCTGCTCGGGGCCGGAGAAGAAGGACAGGATGAGCGCCAGCGAGCCCGGCACCAGGAGCGCGCCCGTCGCCCCTTGCAGCGCGCGGGCGAGGATGAGCACCGCGCCCGTCGGCGCCACCGCGCACAGGAGCGACGTGGCCCCGAAGCCCAGCAGGCCCAGCCGCAGGATGCGCTTGCGCCCGAACGCATCCGACAGCGAGCCCGCGGCCAGCATCAGCGAGCCCAGCGTGATGAGGTAGGCGTCCACCACCCACTGCTGGAGCGCGAGCCCTCCGCCCAGGTCCCGCACCATCGCCGGCAACGCGACGTTGATGATCGCCCCGTCGAGGAACGTGACGAGCGAGGCGAGCACGGCGATTCCCAGGACCAGCCGCTGTGGAGGAGTCACGATGCCGCGACTTTCCCGGAGGCCCTCGCGCCGCGCACCCGGCGGGCCCCACGGGACGTCAGGCAGCGGACGGCACCGGGGACGAGGCGCCCCACCGGCGCGTCCACCGCGTCCAGTTGGACACCGACGAGCGCAATCGAGCGCCACGGCGGCATCCACGTCCCACGCCCGGCGCGCTTCCTTGAAATCCATGCGGACGCCGACGAGCGTCCAAAGCCCGCGAACACCTCGCGGGCCTCCCCTGGGTGGACGCGTTGACAGGAGCCCCCGTCTCCGACATGAGGAAAGGTCGCTCCAGCAAGCACCGGGGCGCGCGGCCAGACGTCTTCGCTGGCCGTGAAGCCAGACTGGAGCGCCCCATGGATTCACCCGCCGAGCTGCCCTCCCTCATCGCCCAGGCGTCGCACTGGCCCGTGGTGCCCGTGCTGACCCGGGTGGGGCTGGCCATCGCCATTGGCCTCTTCATCGGCCTGGAGCGCGAGCACAGCCGCAAGACGGGCGTGCGCACCTTCGCGCTCACGGCGCTGATGGGCTGCCTGGGCGGGCTCACCGGCCAGGCCTTCGCGCTGGTGGCGGCGGGCTTCGTCACGCTGCTGGTGCTGCTGATGAACGGCCGGGAGCTCCTGCTCCACCGGCGCCTGGCGCTCACCACCTCCACCGCGCTGATGGTGGTGGCCTTCTGCGGCATCCTGTGCGGCATGGGCCACACGTTCACGCCCATCGTCGTGGGCGTGCTGACGGCGGCGCTGCTCGCCTGGAAGCAGTCCATCGCGGGCTTCGTGGGCGGCCTGTCCGACAAGGAGCTGCGCTCCGCCATCCTGCTCGCGGTGCTGACGTTCGTCGTCTTCCCCATCCTGCCCGCGCAACCGGTGGACCCGTGGGGCCTCATCGAGCCCCAGTCCAACTGGGCCAGCGTCATCATCATCGCGGCGGTGGGCTTCGTGAACTACATGCTCCTGAAGACGCTGGGGCCCAAGGGCATGGAGGTCACCGCGTTCTTCGGCGGGCTGGTGAACAGCCGCAAGGTCATCGTGGAGCTGGCCACGCGCCTGAAGGAGGTGGGCGCGCCGCTCCTGCCCTCGGCCTACCGGGGCATCCTCCTGGCCACCGGCGCGATGCTGCTGCGAAACGGCCTCATCGTCCTCATCTTCGCCTCGCAGGCCGCCGTGCACTGCGCCATCCCGTTCACCCTGATGCTGCTGGTGAGCGCGGTGCTGTGGCGCCGCTCCCCCGCGCACGCGCCCACGGAGGGCACCCCCCAGCTGGCACTGGAGTCGCCCTTCCGCCTGATGGCGGCCCTCAAGTTCGGCGGCGTGTTCCTGGCGCTCAACGTCGCGGGCGCGCTGGCGCAGCGCAACTTCGGGTCCGCGAGCTTCTACTTCGTCAGCATCCTGGGGGGCCTCCTGTCGAGCGCGTCCTCCATCGCCTCCGCCGCCACGCTCATCAGCCACCACGAGATCTCCGCGGTCACGGGCGTCAACGGCGTCATCCTCTCCAGCCTCACCAGCATCGTGGTGAACATCCCGCTCATCCGGAGCATGGCGCAGGAGGCGTCCTTCCGGCGCCGCGTGTCCACCGCGCTGCTGGCCGTGGCGGTGGTGGGGCTGGTGGGCGTGGGGCTCAACCTGATGGTCTTCGAGACCCTCCTCCACTCCGCCTGAACCCGGGCGTCGCGGCGGGCACCGCCGCCCCTTCCCGGGGCCGCGCGGGCGCCCGCGGCGGCGGGGGCTGGGTGCGCGCCTGCCAGTGGCGGTAGGCTGCCGGGCATGCCGCTCCCGCCCCTCCTCCTGCTGGCTGACAGCGCTCCGCTGTTCTGGCGCGTGGAGGGGCGCCCCTTCCTGGACTACGTGCGCGTGCTCACCGGCGCGGAGCTGCGCGTGCCGCCGGTGCGGGCCGCGTACCTGGGCGCGTCCAACGGCGACGTGCCAGAGTTCTACGACATCTTCGTCGCGGCCATGGAGGGCATCGGGCTCACGCGCTGCCGGAGCATCCCGGCCGCTCCGTCCCGCGAGGACCTCGCGTGGCTGAAGGACGCCGACGTCATCCTCCTCGCGGGCGGCGACCCACGCGTGGGCTGGGACGCGTTCCAGGCGCACGGCGTGGACGCGCTCCTGCGCGAGCGGCATCAGGCCGGTTCCGTGCTGATGGGCGTGTCCGCGGGGGCCATGCACGTGGGCCTGGGCGCGTGGCGCGACGACCTGCCCGGCGAGGACGAGCCCTTCCCCGTGCTGGGGCTCGCGCCCTACCTCATCGGCGTGCACGAG
Organism: Pseudomonadota bacterium; assembly: GCA_023424585.1. Classification (GTDB taxonomy): domain Bacteria; phylum Myxococcota; class Myxococcia; order Myxococcales; family Myxococcaceae; genus Corallococcus. The sequence goes on along the minus strand of JAFADT010000588.1, from coordinate 3,892 downwards.
CCGCCCGAGTGGCCCGGCCTCAAGCTCGCCCTCCGGAACATGGGCCTGCCCACGCGGGGGCTGGGCATCCCGCAGGGGGGCGGCGTGCTGCTGCACGAGGACGGCAGCGTGGAGCCCGTGCGGCAGCCCGTGGTGGACGTGACCGTGGACGTGGAGGGGCGGCTGCACGAATCGCTGCTGCTGCCTCCGCCCACGCCGTACCGGGGTGAGGCCCCCGAAGCGCGGGTGGACCGGCGGACGCTCCAGTAGCGCCGCCTTGGCGAGGAACGACGATGGCGACGACAGCGGGCAGGACGGTGGCGGTGTGGGCGCTGGCCGTGGGGCTGACGGCGTGCGCGGGGGCGCCGAAGCGCGCGGAGCCGGGGGCCAGCGGGGACGGCGGCTGGGTCCAGGTGTGGAGCGACGAGTTCAACGGCACGGAGGTGGACGCGAGCAACTGGCGCATCCAGACCGACGTGCACGTGAACAACGAGCAGCAGCAGTACACGGCGTCGCCGGACAACGTGTCGGTGAGCGGCGGCACGTTGAAGCTCACGGCGCGGCTGCGGACGGCCAACGGGTATCCGTTCACGTCGGGCCGGGTGGAGAGCGCGGGCAAGCGGGAGTTCACCCACGCCCGCGTCGAGGCGCGCATCAAGCTGCCCGTGGGCGTGGGGCTCTGGCCGGCGTTCTGGATGCTGGGCGGCGACATCCACACGGCGGGGTGGCCGGCGTGTGGGGAGCTCGACATCATGGAGAACGTCGGCTACTGCGACTGGGTGTCCGTCGCGTTGCATGGGCCGGGCTACAGCGGCGACACGCCCATCAACGGCCGCTTCCATCCGCGCACGCCGGTGAGCGACTGGCACGAGTACCGGGTGGAGACGTCCCCGGAGGCCATCCACTGGTACATCGACGGGGAGCGCGTGAAGACGGCGACGCGCAAGGAGGTGGAGCGTCACGGCGCGTGGGCCTACGACAAGCCGCTCTTCATCATCTTCAACTTCGCGGTGGGCGGCGGCTACCCGGAGGGCGTCAACCGGACGCAGGAGCCGTACTTCGGCGTGCCGCAGGCCACGGTGGACCTGGTGCGCGACGCGCCGCAGACCATGGAGGTGGACTGGGTGCGCGTGTCCCAGAAGCGCTGACGCCATCCCTCTTACGGGGGATGGTCCGCGCCGTGCCTGGGTTCCTAGGGTGCTCCTCCTCCGGGAGGAACGAGCCATGGCGGTCACGGTGGTGGTGGTGTCGGGGCCCATCGGCGCGGGGAAGACGACCCTCGCGCAGGGGCTCGCGCGGCGGTTCGGCGCGCTGCATCTCCGCTCGCGGGACCTGCTGCGGAGGCAGGGCGGTGAAGGCTCACGAAGGTCGCGCCAGGACCGGAGCCTCACGCTGGACCGCGAGACGGGCGGGCGCTGGCTGGCGGACGGAGTGCTCGCAGCGCTTCAGGCCTCCGGCTCGATCGCCCTGGGCCAGCAGCCCCGCATCGTCGTGGATGCCGCGAGCAGCGGGGTGCAGCTGCATGGACTGCGCTCAAGCCCGGGGCTTCGCGTCGTTCACCTCCATCTGGAGGCAACCGAGCCAGCGCAGGCCCTCCGCGACGCGGAGCGGCGCTCGCGGTACGAGGACGCGGAGCCGGGCACCTTCACGGAGGTCGGGCTCCCTCCCACGGAGCCGCCTCCGCGCGCAGTGGACGCGAGGCAAGGCACGTTCGAGGAGGCCTGGGCGCATCCCGCGGAGCGCGCGGTTCATGAGCTGGCCTCGCTGGCGGACCTCGTGGTGGACACGGTGGGGCCTCCGCCCGAGGCGGTGCTCGTGCGGGTGGCCAGTCGGCTCGGGCTGTATGGCCGACCTGACGAACGACGGGTGGACCTCGTCATCCCGGGGCCGCACGGTGATGAGCACGTGCGGCCCCTCACGGCACAGCTCGCGCCCCACTACGACGTGCTGCTTCGGGAGCCAGCCCCGAAGCCCTCACGCGCGGAGCTGGAGGACGCCTTCGCCCGGGGCCATCGCGTGCTCGTCGAGGGCGCCTGGACGACGGCGGGCGGCTGCCTCGTGGCGGCGGGCATCGCCCCGGGCCGGGTGCGGCGAACCGTCATGGTGTGCCGCACGGAGGGCCCCGCGCTCGACTGGGTGCGGCTGCGTGACGCGGCCACCCTCAACGCCCCCACGGACCTGGCCGTGGTGCTCGCGGGGGACCTGACCCGGAGCAACTGGAACGCACGGCGCTTCGACCAGCTCACCGACGCGGCCCGCCACCACCTGGAGGAGCTGGAGCGCGTCGCGGGTGCGCCCGTGTCCTTCCTCGCCCCCACCTCCCAGGCCCGCCACTTCATGGAGCGGCGGCCGTGGTGAGCCGGGTGCCCACGAATTCCTGAAACCCTTTCTGATTCTCCGGGTTGGTGTGTCCGTACAGCACCCGTTCCCGGAGCCCGTGTGCCCCCTCTCCCTCCCTCTCCGAGCCGATGGCCGCTGCTCGGGCTGCTGCTGGGATTCGCGCTCCCCGCCGTGGCCATGCCCACCGGCCCCGGCGCCTTCTGCGCGGAATATCCCACCGCGCCCGCGTGCCAGGGCACCCAGCCCGCGTGCACCTACTGCCACGTGGCCCCGCCCCAGCGGAACGGCTACGGCGCCGCGCTGGAGCCGCACCTCGCCCCCGGCAAGCCGCGCCCCCTGTCCGAGGCGGACTTCGCCGCGGCCCTCTCCGCCGCGCTGCGCGCCACCGCCAGCGAGGACGCCGACGGCGACGGCGCCCCCAACCAGTTCGAGATCGAGCAGGGCTCGCTCCCCGGCGACGCCACCAGCGTCCCGCCCAGCGGCGTCTGCGGCGGCGGAGAGAACCCCCAGTTCAAGGTCTGCCAGTACGACCCGCGCTTCGCGTACCGCCGCATGCTCAGCGACTTCTGCGGCACGTCCCCCACCTACGCCCAGCTGGCCAGCTTCGTCGCGCTGAGCACCGAGCGGCAGCGCCCCTTCATCGACCAGGAGCTGGACCGCTGCCTCCAGTCCGACTTCTGGCGCGGGAAGCACGGGCAGCTCTGGAAGGTCGCGCACCCGAAGATCCGCCCCGTCGGCTCCATCAAGTCCGGCGAGGACGCGGGCATCATCCCGCTGGCGGACTACTACGACGACTACGCCCTCTTCGCCTGGTCCCAGACGGATGACCACGACGCCCGCGACGTCCTCACCGCCAGCTTCTACGTGAAGCGCTCGGGCACGGGCCCCACGACGTACACCGCCACCAGCAGCCTGTCCTCGCAGTTCGTGGAGGCCTCGCGCCGCGCCGGCAACATGACGAGCGCGTGGACGCTGACCTCGTTCGTCATGTTCACCGCGCTGCCGCGCAACGCCGCGTCGCAGATGTACCGCGCGTACCTGGGCCTGGACATCGCGAAGCAGGAGGGCCTGCACAGCGTCCCCAGCGAGCCGCGTGACTACGACGCCAAGGGCGTCCAGGCGGCCCAGTGCGCCGCGTGCCACGCGACGTTGGATCCGCTGTCGTACCCGTACCGCAACTACAACGGCCTGGGCGGACTGCCCAACCGCTACATCCCCAACCGGCTGGAGCTGCTGTTCCCCAACGAAGTGGCCACGCTGAAGGACACGCCCGAGCAGGGCGTCATCCTGGGCCAGCCGGTGAACACCCTCATGGAGTGGGCGCAGGTCGCCGCCAACAGCGACGCCTTCGCCATCTCCACCGTCACGGACTACTGGAAGCTGCTCGTCGGCCACGCGCCGCTGCCGGAGGAGAACGCGGAGTTCATCCGCACCTGGCAGGCCTTCCGCACGACGCACGCGTACCGCGTGCAGAAGATGCTTCACGACCTCATCCGCACGGAGGCCTACGGTGCGCCCTGAACGCCTGCTGCTGACCTGTCTGCTGCTCACGGGCTGCTCCGAGAAGCTCCCC
>JAFADT010000539.1 GCA_023424585.1 Pseudomonadota bacterium | reverse complement strand
CGGCTTGGCCGCGGGGGCCGCGCCGGCCGTCCCCGTGGTCGTGGTGGTGCGCGCGATGGTGTTGTTGGAGGTGCGCCCGATGGTTCCCATGGCTTGAGGCTCCTGCGGTGTGCGGATTTTTGAAGGGAGGGGGAAGCGTGCTGCGTTGATCCATTCTCCCCCAAAGCGCCGAAAAGTTGCGAGCGGGTCACGGAATGTGCGTAACGCGCCGCGACACCGGAAGTGCGGCGGGGGACGGGGGAGGGAATCCGGCCCGGGCGTCACCCGGGGGGGCGGTTAAGGTGGGGGCATGGTCCAGAAAGGTCAGTTCCTGGAGCGCTCCACGCTCATCCCGGTGGGGGCGGGCGGCACGGTGATGGAGGGCACGGTGCACCGGGGGACGCGCTCGCCGCCGCTGCTCATCCTTCCGCCCCGGCCGGAGGAGGGGGGCGGGATGGATCACGTCGTGGCGGCGGAGGTGGCCTTCGCGGTGGCGCGGGCGGGCTTCCCCACCCTGCGCTTCAACCACCGGGGCGTGGGGGCCAGCCAGGGCGCCCGAGGCACCGGCGGGGCGCTGGTGGAGGACGCGGAGGCCGCGATGCGGGTGGCGCTGGAGAACGCGGGGACGGCGGCGCTCGCGGTGGCGTCCCTGTACGGGGGGGCCCGGGTGGCGCTGGCGCTCCAGGAGCGGCACCCGGCGGTGGGCGGACTGTGTCTGGTGGCGCCGGATGTGGACCCGCTGTCACTCATGCGACTGTCGTGTCCGCTGCTGGTGATCGTGGGGGCGGAGGACGCGCGGGTGCCCCGGGCGGCGCTGGCCGCCGCTGTCGCGGAGGCCGGGGGCGATTTAGAGGTCATCGACGATGCCGGGCCCACCTTCCATCGCAACCTTCCCCAGGTGGGGCGGGCGACGGCGGCGTGGCTCCAGCGCCTGTCGGGCGGGTAGGTCGGTGGCATGCAAACCGTTGGACTTCTTCACCTTTCTTCATCCCCCGCGCCTTGCACGGCCGGCCAGGGGGCGGACAGACTGAAAGCGCAGACCCAATCGTCCCGCCGTGCGTTCGTAGTGGGTCTTCGAGGCGTCTTCGTTCAAGGAGTGTCCCGATGCGGATGAGGCGATGGAACGTGGTTCTCGCGGCGCTGGCCCTGTCGGCCTCGGCGTGCGCTTCCGCGTCGCGGGAGCCGGAGGCCCCGGCCGGGCAGGACCTGGCGGCCGCGGAGGCGGAGGTGGCCCAGGCGGTGGCGGAGGGCTCGGACGACGTGGTGTCCGGCGCCATCGTGGTGGACTTCAAGGACGGCACCACCAAGGAGCAGTTCGACGCCTGGGAGCAGGAGTGGGGCGTGGACCTGGAGTTCAACTCCGTGGAGGGCCCCCGCACGGGCGTCACGCTGGCGGTGGGCGTGAACGACGTGGAGTCCGTGCTCCAGCGCATCCGGCAGAACCCGGCGGTGGAGTCCGCCGAGCCGCTCATGCAGGTGCGCACCAGCTACACGCCGAACGACCCCCAGTTCGAGTCCCAGTGGAACCTCCGGATGATCGACATGCCGAAGGCCTGGGACGGCAACCGGGGCAAGGGCGTGGTGGTGGCGGTCATCGACACGGGCATCGCCTACGAGGACTACGACGACTTCAAGCAGGTGCCGGACCTGAAGGGCGTGTCGTTCGTGAAGGGCTATGACTTCGTCAACGACGACGAGCACGCCAACGACGACCACGGCCACGGCACGCACGTGGCGGGCACCATCGCGCAGGCCACCAACAACGGCGAGGGCGTGGCGGGCGTGGCCTTCGACGCGACGCTGATGCCGCTCAAGGTGCTGAACCACTTCGGTAGCGGCACCACGGCGGACATCGCGGACGCCATCCGCTTCGCGGCGGACCACGACGCGAAGGTCATCAACATGTCGCTGGGCGGCGGCCTGTACTCGCAGGTCATGGCCAGCGCGGTGGACTACGCGCGCAAGAAGGGCGTCACCGTGGTGGCCGCGGCGGGCAACACCGGCCGCGGCCGGGTGGAGTTCCCCGCAGCGTACCCGGGCGCGGTGGCGGTGAGCGCGGTGGGGCCGTCCGGCGCGCGCGCGCCATACTCGTCCTACGGCAAGGAGCTGGACATCGCGGCGCCCGGTGGTGACAAAAGCCAGGGCGAGGCGGGCGGCATCCTCCAGAACACCATCGACCCGCGAGACCCGTCGCGCTCCGTCTACGCCTGGTACCAGGGCACCAGCATGGCCGCGCCGCACGTGGCCGCGGTCGCCGCGATGCTCTACGGCGCGGGCGCCACGACGCCGGACGAGGTGGAGCAGGCGCTCTACGCCGGCGCGAAGGCGACGGAGAACCAGGCCTGGTCGGAGGAGTACGGCCACGGCGTGCTCAACGCCAACGCGTCGCTGCAGGCCTTCAACAAGGGCGCCGGTCCGCGCTGGCCGCCGCTGGGCTGGGCCGCGGTGCTGCTCGCGGGGGTGCTGCTCACGCTGCGCAGCCGCGAGCGCCCCGGCTACCTCAACGTGCTCTTCCGCCCGGCGTTCCTGGTGCCGCTGGTGCTCTCCACGGTGGGCTTCTTCTTCCTGCGCACCTGGTTCGCGGGCGCGGCGGGCCCGGCCCAGGACGTGGTGAGCGTGGCGTCGCTGCCCATCCCGGACTGGCAGCGCATCATCTTCGGCCGGAACACGGTGAACCCGCTGTTCTACAGCGCGCTCATCCCCCTGGTGCTGTCGCTGCCGGCCATCGCGTGGCGGGGCTTCCGCCCGGCGGTGGGCGGCCTGGCGCTGGGGTTCGCGGGCTTCCTGGCCTACGCGGCGTGGGTGGGGGCTCCGGCGCTGGCGTGGCTGCCCTTCACCTTCCTGGCGAAGCCGTGGCTGGGCTTCAACACGGTGGTGTGCCTCGTCATCGCCCGCGCGATGCTCAAGCGGGAGGAGGCATGAAGCTCTCCGGCACGGTGCGGTACCAGGACCTGGAGGGCGGCGTCTGGGTGCTGAAGGCCGACGATGGCCGGACGTACCAGCTGGCGGGCGGTGACCGGAAGATCAAGAAGGACGGTCAGCGAATCACGGCCGAGGGCAGCATCCAGCGCGACGCCGTCACCGCCGCCATGGTGGGGCCGGTGTTCAACGTCACGTCGTACAAGGCGGACTGAAGCGACGTCCGGCGCTGGAGTGAAGGGGCGGCCCTGCGCTCAGTGGCGGGGCCTTCCCTTCTTGGGGGCCTCCGACTGCCGGAGCCGCTCTTCTTCGTAGGCCTCCATGGGCGCCTCGCCCCGGCGCACGGCGTTGCGGAGCTGCCGCAGGGCCTTGCGCTCCGCCTGGAGCGCCGGGTCCGCGTTCTTGCCCAGCGGCTCCACCGGGTGCTGGACGTCGTAGACGCTCAGGGACACGCCACGCCCGTCCACGAGGCCCAGCCCCACCAGCGACAGCGTGGCCGCCGCCACCCAGGGCAGCAGCTGCAGCGCGAAGAGGGGCACGGGCTTCGTGGCGCGCACCTCTTCGTCGCCCGGCGGCGTGCCGCGCCCCCACACGGCCGGGAAGTGCCGGGACGCGGCGCGCAGGCCCAGCAGCGCGGACCCGCCGAACAGCGCCAGTCCCACCACCGCGCGCCAGTCCGTCACGTCGTCCGAGGCCCCTTCGTTCCCCAGGCCCGAGTGCGTGGCGATGAGGAACAGCGCCGACGACACGATGTTGTTCGCCGCGTGCGCCGCGATGCCCGGCCAGAGCGAGCCGGTGCGCAGGAAGAGCCAGCCGAACAGCAGCCCCAGCTCCGCGCGGGCGAGGAATCCCACAGGGTCCAGGTGGAACGCGCTGAACACCACGGACGCGATGAGCAGCGCGCGCCAGGGGGAGGCCGGGGCCGGCGGCGTCAGGGCGCGCTGGAAGAGGCCGCGGAAGAAGAACTCCTCGCACAGCGGCGCGGCCACGGACACGCCGCCCAGGAGCAGCGCCAGCTCCACGGGGGACTGCCCCTCGAAGAGGCGCGAGGCGTCGAACATCTCCCGCAGCCACGACGGCGCCACCTTCTGCGCGAGGAACTGCACGGGCACCACCACGGCGACGAAGTTCGCCATGCCCAGCAGGAAGCCGAACAGGGTGGGGAGGCTCGGGAACGGCGTGAGGCCCACGTACGCGGCGGGCCGGTAGCCCGAGCGGCGCAGCATGATCCACGCGAGGCCCAGGAAGATGAACACCTCCGTGAACCACACCCCGAACGCGGGGTTGAGCAGCTGGACGACCGCGCCCAGCGTCACGAAGAGGCCAAAGGCCAGGGCCGCGGCGAGCACGGGGTGGGGTGGCGACAGCGGCGCGGGGGCCTCCGCCGGCCGCGGGTCGCTGGAAGAGGGGGCTTCGTCCACCGTGTCGTCTCCTGGCCCCGCTCCGCCTGACGGAAGAGGGGTGGGGTGCCGCGTTCGCTTCGAGGGAGGAGGTCGCTGCTTCAGGCCCGGTGGAGGTAGGCGCGGATCTCCTCCGCGAGCGGGTTCTTCCGGGGCAGCTCCGCCGCCGCGGCCGGGTCTCCCAGCCGCAGCTTCTTGTCCTCTTCCACGAGGATGCGCTGATCCAACAGGTACTCCACCGCGTTCTCCAGCGTCGTCTTCGCCAGGGACTCGGCGGCGGTGATGCGTCCGGCGTTGTACTCGCCGCGCCCCGTCTCCAGCGCCAGCTTGACGAACGTCTTGCGGTCGGTGGCCACGCCCGCGGCCACGTCCGGCAGCGTCATGGCGGCCAGCAGGTAGGCCTCCAGGAAGTCGCGCAGCAGGTCCGCGAGGAACTCCAGGTCCGGCTGGGCGTGGGCCTCCGGCGCGCGCGTGAGCATGTCGCCCTCGTGGATGACCAGGCCCATGCGCACGAGCCGCTCCACGCACTCGGCGAAGATGGTGTCGAACGACGCGCCCACCCGGTAGATGAACTCCACCTTGAAGAGGCGCGACAGGAACAGCGCGCGGGCCTTCACGGTGTCATACGGCGCGGGCGTCCCCGCCAGCAGCGCGTTGGCCACGAGGCTGCGCGCGGCCACCAGGTTCATCAGCGTGTTCTTGTAGAAGGACATCTCCGGACGGCGCGAGTCCTCCACCTGGTAGCTGACCTCCCCGCGCGCCTCCTGCGTGCGCACCATCTCGTCGGAGATGAACTCGCGCATCGCGTCCTGGATGGGGCCCAGGGTCTCCGGGTTGCTCGGCGCGTTGGCCAGCTCCTTGGACAGCCGCGCGCCGTCCTCGGAGGCGATGCGGCGCAGCAGGCTGATCCGGTCCGTGAGCTCGCGCTGGGTGAGGCCGCGCCGGCGGTGGGCCAGCAGCGACGCGCTCACCAGCGCGTGCGGCGTGACGGTGGACACCTTGCTGATGCCGTACATCACGCGGTTGCCCAGCGCGCGCACCAGGCCCTTCTTCTGCTCGTCCGTCACCGGCTCCTGCGGCGACAGTCCGCGCGCCTTCATGAAGTCCACCAGCGACAGCGGCTCGTCGAAGGTGAGGTGGATGCGGCCGTAGCGCGCGGCCAGCACCTTGGGCGCGCTCAAGAGGGCCTTCAGGTCCTCCGGCTTCTTCTCCCCGCCGGCCAGCTCCTTCGAGTAGCTGTCGGACTCCACCACCTTCTCGTAGTCGATGGAGACGGGCACGAAGTAGAGGTCGTTGCGCGCGCCGTCCAGCACCGCCTCCACCTGCCAGGTGAGCATGCCCAGCTTGGGGGTGAGCAGCTTGCCCGTGCGCGAGCGGCCCCCCTCCGGGAAGAACTCCTGGTGGATGCCGTCGTGCACCAGCTTCTTGATGTACGCCTTGAAGGACGCGGCGTAGACCTTGTCGCCCTTGAACGAGCGGCGCAGGAAGAACGCGCCGCAGCGGCGGAACAGCACGCCCAGGGGCCAGAAGGACAGGTTCGCGCCCGCGGCCACCAGCGGCGCGGTGTAGCCCCGGTTCCAGAGCACCCAGCTCATCACCAGGTAGTCCACGTGGCTCTTGTGGCTGGGGCAGAGCACCACCGGCGCCTTGCCCGCGGCCTTGAGCGCGCGGTGCAGGCCCGCCTCGTCCACGCCGATGCCGTCGTAGATGCGGTTGAACACCCACTCCAGCACGGGCGCGATGACCGCCAGCACGGACGGGTTGGGCTTGGCCGCGATGGCCTCCAGGTTGCGCTTCGCCTCGCGGTAGACGCTCGTGGGCCTGCGGCCCGTCGCGGCCGCGTGCTCGTCCAGCGTCTTGCGCAGCTGACGGTCGCGCAGCGTCTCCTCGATGAGCCGGTCCGTGGGCTTCTGCGGCGGGCCGAACACCGCCCGCGTCTCCCGCGCGAGGAACACGTGCAGCGTGCTGCGCACCTTGCGCGCCAGCACCTCGTCGCTGACGCCCGGGTTGTCCTCGATGAAGCGGCGCAGGTCGATGGGCTCTCCCACGCGGAACTGCGCGCGCTTGTAGTTGCGGAAGAACGCCACCATGGAGTGCACGAAGCCCGGCGCCTCCGGGCTCCCGAACACCACGTCGCGCCAGCCCGGCTTGAGCTTGGCCGGGCGCTTCTCCCAGACGAACAGCTCCGGCACCAGGAACACCGGCCGCTCGGAGCCGCGCGCCAGCCGCACCAGGGCGGGGAAGGGGTCCTCGCGCGTCTCCTTGCCGGAGGCGTGCAGGAGCGCCGTGCGGCGCAGGAACACCAGGCCGCTGCCGCCCTGCTCGCGGGCGTAGCGGAAGCGCTCCTCCACCGCGCCGCCCTGCGCCGTCTGGCGCCAGGGCCGGGTGAACCACGGGCGCAGGTTCACCACCGCGCGGATGGGCGGCATGGCCCGGCGGACCATGGCCCACGCGATGTAGAGGAAGTTGATCCACGCCGTGGTGCGCATGACGTGCACCACGAAGCCCCGGGCGCTGAGCGCGCGCAGCTCGTTCTCGGCCTCGGGGGGGAAGTGCACCCCGTCGAAGTACCGAGCCCCGAGCACCCGGGACATGGGACCGAATTCCTCCTTCAAGGCCTCTCCTTGCGTCGCGGTCTGCGCCAGCGCGGTGTCCATCGCAGCCCCCCAGGCTACATGTTTTCCGGCGTCGGGATGCCCAGCAAGGTGAGCCCCGCCGCCAACGTGATGCGCGTCGCGTCCGTGAGCGCCAGCCGGGCAGCGCGCACCGCGTCATTCCCCTCCACGAGGATGCGCTTGTCGCGGTCCTTGTTACCGGCCGTGTAGTAGCGGCTGTAGGCCGCCGCCACGTCCAGGAGCAGCCGGGCCACCAGGCTGGGCTCGTACTGCTCCGCCGCCGCCTTCACCGTGTCCGGCAGCCGCATCAGCTCCCGCACGAGGGCCTGCTCCTCTGGGAGCGTGAGCAGCGCCGGATCGTAGGCCGTGGGCACGCCGCCGCCCTTGCGCAGCACGTTCGCGCTCCGGGCGTGCGCGTACTGGAGATAGGGCCCCGTGTGCCCCTCCAGGCTGGTCACCTCGTCCCAGTCGAACGTGTAGTCGCTGGCGCGGTTGTGCTTCAGGTCGCCGAAGACGATGGCCCCCAGGCCGATCTGCTCGGACAGCGCCTCCGCGTCGTCCGTCTCCAGGTTGCCGTCCTGGATGTTCGCCTTCACGCGCTCGAGCACCCGCTCCTTCGCCTCGTCCAGGACCTGATCCAGCTCCACCACCTGGCCCTTGCGCGTGCTCATGCCGTGGATGCGGCCGAACGGCACGTGCACGCACCTGTCCGCCCACGGCTGCCCCATCTCCTTCAGCGTGCGGAACACCTGCCGGAAGTGCAGCGCCTGGTCCTGCGCGACGACGTAGAGCGACTTGTCGAAGTTGAAGCGCGCGTGGCGGTCCTCGGCGGCGGCCAGGTCGCGCGTGGCGTAGAGCGTGCTGCCGTCGTTCTTCTTGAGGAGCACGGGCGGCTCGCCGTCCGCGTAGGGCATGTCCACGATGAGGGCGCCCTGGGACTCCTTCACGCCGGGCTTCCTGGCGATCTGGTCGATGACCGCGTCCATCTTGCCCTGGTAGCGGCTCTCGCCCTCGATGTGCTCGAAGTCGATGCCCATCCGGGCGTAGACCTTCTTGAAGCCCTTGAGGCTCGTCTCCCGGAACTGGTTCCAGAGCTTCATCGCCTCCGGCTCGCCCGCCTCCATGCGGCGGAAGAACTCACGGGCCTTCTCGTCGAAGGCGGGGTCCTCGCCGGCGCGCTTGTTGGCCTGGACGTACACCTGGACCAGGTGCGCCATGTCGTCGATGCGCGCCGGGTCGCCGTACTCCTGGAAGCCCACCGCCACCAGGCCGAACTGCTTGCCCCAGTCGCCCAGGTAGTTGATGCCCTCCACGCGCCAGCCGAGCGCGCGGTACAGGTTCGCGATGCAGTGGCCCAGGAACGTGGTGCGGATGTGGTGGAAGCCAATGGGTTTGGCGATGTTGGGCGACGAGTAGTCGATGACCACCGTCTTGCCCTTGCCGTCCTCCGCGTCGCTGCCGTAGGCCAGCCCGGCCAGGCGCACGCTGTCGATGACCTCCTGCGTGAAGGGGAGGGGCAGGAAGCGCGCGTTGACGTAGGGGCCCACGGCCTTCACCTCCAGGCCCGGGACCTGGAGCGCCTGCGCGAGCTGCGCGGCGATGGCGGGGGGCGCCTTCTTCTGTGCCTTGGCGAGAGGGAAGGTGGCGAAGCTCAGGTCGCCGTGCGCGGGCTCCGCGGGCTTGACCTGGGACTCAATCTCAGCGGCGGGGACACCCAGGGCCCCGGCGAGGGCCTGGGCGAACGCGGCGCGGTAACGGGAATAGACAGAAGTGCTCATGGACCGCGCGGATACTACCCAAGGCGGGGCGCCTTCCATCCACCTCTTCTGCGGGCAAGGCGCCCGAGCGTCTTTCAGGGCACGGCGGGCCCGCGGCTCTTGGGGCGCACCACCGAGGCCACGGTGTCCAGCAGCTTGGGCAGCTTCAGCGGCTTCTCGAAGTACCCGTCGATGCGGTCCGGCCCTTCACCCGAGGTGAGGGACGCGACGTCGCTCGCGCCGGAGATGATGTAGACGACCACGTCCGCCAGCGACTCCGTGGTGCGGATGTAGTGGAGCACGGACCGGCCGTCCTCCCCGGACAGCCGCAGATCCAACAGCACCATCGCCGGCCGGATGTGGGACAGGATGGAGCGCGCCTCGGCGGCCCCGGAGGTGGCCATCACCCGGTAGCCCTCCTGCTCCAGCACCTGCTCCAGCACCTCGCGGCAGTCCACGTCGTCCTCCACCAGGAGGATGCCGCCCGCCTTGGGCGTGGCCTGGTTCACGTCCGGGGCGCTCACCGCGCTCGCGAACAGGGGCAGGACCATCTGGAACGTGCTGCCCTCGCCCAGCGCGCTGGACGCGTCCACGCGGCCGCCGTGCAGCGCGACGATCTTCGCCACCAGCGGCAGGCCCAGGCCCGTGCCCGGCGGGCGGGGCATGCCCGGCTGCGCGCGGTAGAAGGAGTCGAAGACGTGCTCCAGGGCTTCCGCCGTCATGCCCTGGCCGGAGTCCTTCACGGTGAGGATGCCCAGCCCCTCGGCGGACGACACGCTCACCTCGACGACGTCGTCCGTCTCGCTGTGGTGGATGCCGTTCTCCACGAGGTTGTGGATGGCCTCGGAGATGCGCTCGCGGTCGCCCCGGACGAACACCTCCGGGCAGGGCGGGATCACCACCCGCACGCGGCTGTGCTCCGCGACGGCGCCCAGCCCCCGCACCACCTCTTCCGCCACCGCCTTGAGGCCGAAGGGGCGCTGGTTGAGCTGCATCTTCCCGGACGACAGCCGGGACATCAGCACCAGGTCGTTCACCTGCTGGAGCAGCCGGTCCGCGTTGCGATCGCAGATCTGCACCGCGCGGCGCTGCCCGTCCGTCAGCGCGCCCAGCTTCTCCCGGCCCAGCATGGCCAGGTAGGCCTTGATGGTGGTGAGCGGGTTCTTCAAGTCGTGGGACACGTTGCCGAGCAGCTCCTCGCGGTTCTGCTCCAGGCTCTTCAGGCCCGCGATGGCCGTCTGCAGGTCCTTGTTGCGCCGGGCGCTGTCGTCGCGCAGCCGGGCCACCTCGTAGGCGGCGGTGAGCTGCGACGCCAGCGACTGCATCAGCACGTCGGACGCCTTGCGGCGCGCGCCCAGCACCACGAGCACGCCCGTCACGCCCTGCGGCCCCTCCAGGGGCACGGCGAGGGTGTCGTCCTCGCGCAGCAGCACCTTCTCGGTGAAGCACCGGCCCACCACGCCCTCGCCCGGGACGGCGGCGGTGACGCGCTCGTCGTAGCGTCCGCGCACGTGCTCCACGTGCAGCTGGTTGCGCGACGGGAAGTGCCGCGCCACGTAGCAGACCTTCGGCTTGAGCAGCGTGTGCAGCGTCTGCAACTGCGCGCGCAGGGCCTCGGTGGGGCCCGCGTTGTCGGTGAGCTGCCGGCCCATCTCCAGCAGGGCCTGGGCGGCGGCGTCGGTGTCCACCGGGGGCGGCGGTTTCGCCGCGCGCTTCGGTGGGGCCTTCTTCGCGGTGGTGGCGGGACGCAGCGGGACCACCTCTGCGAGCTGCGGACCCTTCTTCTTCGATGGCACGCGCGAATCCTGCTTCATGTCTCGCGTGGGAGGGAACCTCGACGGAGCCCGGCGCCTTCCACCAACGCCGAGCGTGTCAGGTGCCCGACAGCCCCCCAGCCCCTCCGGCCGGGGGGATACCGGAATGACTCAGGGGCGCCGCTGGACGCGGCCTTCCTTGTCCAGGCTGTAGGGCTCCACGAGCGTGGCCTGCACCTTCTCCTGGTAGCCCTGCACCCCGAAGCCGCTCTCCGCCAGGGCCGCCAGCGCCACGGTCTGCACGCGGCGCGCGGTGTCCTCCGAGGTGAGCAGCTTGAGCAGGGGCTCGCGCGCCGGCTCGTACTTCAGGGGCCCCAGGACGTTGATGGCGGCGATCTTCACGTCATCGGACATGTCCTCCAGGAAGGGGAGGACGGCCGGGGGCACGCGCGGGTCCGGCTTGCCTTGCACGTAGTGGAGCAGGACGACCTTCTTCTCCGGGTCGCGCGTGTAGCGCGAGGACAGGTGCTGGAGCGTGTCGGTGATGACGCCCATCAGCGCGTCCTCGGAGAGCAGCGCCTGGAGGATGCGCAGCGCCCAGGACGTGGCCTGGTCGCTCGTCTTGAGGAAGGCGCTGACCGGCTCGACGGCGGCCTCGCCGAAGTGCTTGATCAGCTCGAAGGTGTGCTCCTTCTCGTCCGCGTCGGTGGTGAGCGGGTCCACGGTGATGGTGAACCGGCTGAGCAGCACCGTGACGGCCTCGGGGTATTGCATCTCCCCCAGCTGCTGCAGGGCCTTCTGCCGCGTGGATGGCTCCCCGTACTTCTGGGTCACCTTGGACTTGAGCTTGAGCGCTTTTTCCGGGCCCGAGCCGCCCGAGAGGAAATCGAAGAGACCCATAGGTACGTACCCGCTCCGGATTCGGAAGAGTGGAGGCGCCATGTAGGACGGTGCGCCTTCCAGGACAAGTGGCAACGACAACTACAACGTCAGCTCCCGGCGCACGTCGCCCCGGTAGGCCCGGGCCAGGGTCTCCGCGGCGGCCCGGACCTCGGCCGTGGCCTCCTCGGGGACCTTCACCTGGAGCAACAGGTACATGTCGCCCGGGGGGCCGCCCCTCAGCGACGGGACGCCCCGCCCCTTGAGCCGCATCTTCCGGCCGGACTGGGAGCCCGGCGGCACCTTCAGCGTCACCTCCCCCTGGAAGGTGGGCACGCGCACCTCGCCGCCCAAGAGCGCCTCGGACACCGTCACCGGCAGGTCCAGGTAGAGGTCGTCGCCCTCGCGGCGCACCAGCGGGTGCTCGGCCACCTCCGTCTCGATGTAGAGGTCTCCCGGAGGGCCCCCCTGGAGGCCCGCCGCGCCCTGGCCGGCCAGCCGCACCTTGGAGCCGGTGACGACGCCCGCCGGGATCTTCACCGTCAGCCGGGTCGTCTCCTCCTGGATGCCGCTGCCGCCGCACTGGGGGCAGGGCTCCGGGGCCTTCCCGCTGCCGCGGCAGGTGGGGCACACGCCGGACCCGCCGAACACGCCGCCGGCCCGCCGGGCCCGGCCCGTGCCGTTGCAGGTGGGGCACGTCACGAGCTTCCCCGTGTTGCCCTCGCCATGGCACTTGGAGCAGCGGCCCGGCCGCTGGAGGGTCAGGGTGCGCTCGGTGCCGGTGACGGCCTCCGCGAGGGAGATGTGGACGCGCGTCGTCAGGTCGTCGCCGCGCTCGGCCGCCGTGGACCGGCTGCCACCCCGGCCCCGGCCGAAGAGGTCGTTGATGTCGAAGCCGCCGCTTCCGCCTCCGCCGCCCGAGCGCCCGAAGATGTCGTTGAAGAGGTCCCCCAGGTCCACGCCCTCGGTGCTGAAGGGGATGCCGCCGCCCCCGCTGCCCCCGGCCGCCTGGGCGGCGCGGTACTGGCGGTAGGCCGCGGCCTTCTTCTCGTCGAAGCCGATCTTCTCCGCGTCCTCGCCGAACTCGTCATAGAGCGCGCGCTTCTTCGGGTCGCCCAGCACCTCGAAGGCCGTGTTGATGCGCTTGAACTTCTCCTCCGCGGCCTTGTCGCCCGGGTTGACGTCCGGGTGGTGCTGGCGCGCCAGCTTCCGGAAGGCCTTCTTGAGGTCGTCCGCCGAGGCCGTCCGGGGCACGCCCAGAATCTGGTAGTAGTCGTCAGCCATAAGTTCTTAGGGTGGTGCAGTACCCGACAAGGGAGAACGTAACCAGCGGGGCGGTGAGCGCCAGCACGGGATGTCCGGACAGGGCCGCGATGGTTACAGTCGCCGCGAGATGAGGAAGGCCATGCCACCACCGCGCGCCCGCCGGAAGGCCCCCCTGTGGCTGGCGTGTGGGCTGCTCCCCATGGCCCTGGGGGCTGGCCTGGCGTTCGGAACGACCGCCCGCGCCGCCCCGCCTGTCCCCAGCGTGGGGGAGGGCAGGGTGGTGGACCGCGTCGTGGCGGTCATCGAGGGCCAGGTCCTGACCCTGAGCGAGCTGGAGATGGAGGCCCGGGTGGTGCTGATCCAGCGGGGGGCCGTGCAGGCCGCCGCCCAGACGTTGGATGAGCAGACGCTCCAGGGCGCCCTCGAGCTGTCCATCAACCAGCGCCTCCAGGTGCTGAGCGCGGACCGCCTGCAGGCCTTCCCGGCGGAGCCGACGGAGGTGGCGGCCCGGCTGGACGCCTTCCGGGCCCGGCTGGGCGGGGAGGAGGCGCTCCGGCGCTTCCTGGATCGGCATGGCGTGGACCGGGCCGCGCTGGAGGCCGTGCTGGCGCGGGGCCTGCGGGCGGAGCGAATCCTCGACAGTCGGGTCCGGTTGAAGGCACAGGTGAGCGAGGCGGAGGTCCGCCACCATTATGACGCCCACCGGGACCTGTACCCCGGTGAGTTCGATCAGGCGGCGCGCACGGCCATCCGCGAGGAGCTGGTGCGGGCGCGCTACGGAGAGCTGGCGGCCCAGGCCCTGGCTGAAGTACGCAGGTCGGCGCAGGTGCGGCGGGTGGCGCCCTTCGCGCGGGAGGCACGGCGATGAGACGGCTGCGGGAGGACGGCACGCCCGACAAGGGGAAGGGCTTCCTCATCCGGCAGATGACCGTGGACGACATGCCGGCGGTGATGGCGCTGGAGAAGGCGTCCTTCAAGAACCCCTGGTCCACGGAGCTGCTCGGGCGCGAGCTCCAGCACGACTGGTCCACCATCCTCCTCGTGGAGGAGCCCCGCTCCGAGGGCGGCGTGGAGCTCCTGGGCCTGGCCATCTTCTGGATCGTCCACGACGAGGTCCACGTCCTCAACGTGGCCACCGCCCCGCTGCACCGCCGCCGGGGCGTCGCGCGCACGGTGATGGAGGAGGTGCTTCGCCGGGGCGTGGCCCGTCGCTGCTCCCTGGCCACCCTGGAGGTGCGCCGGGGCAACGAGTCCGCCCTCAACCTCTACCGCTCACTGGGCTTCCGTCCGGTCGGCATCCGCCCGAACTACTACGTGGACGAGGGCGAGGACGCGATCGTGATGGTCCTCGACTTCTAGGGCCGTAAGGGAGTAGAGCGTCCGCCCGTTGTCGCAGACCCAGGTTTTTCGGGTGTCGGGGGAATGCACCCGGGTCCTCTGGCCGGTTCTGGCCCAGGGGCAAGCCATGCTTGACACCCGGGGGGCCCTCCCTATACTCGCGGGCCTTTTGTGTAGCCTGTAGGTAGATATGCTCCGCTTTCGTGTCGCCGGACGCGGGGTTCCCACGAAGAAGAGGTTTCAGTGCCGACCATCAGCCAGCTCGTCCGCAAGGGCCGCGAGAAGCTCAACATCAAGGGCAAGAGCCCTGCCCTGAAGGAGTGCCCCCAGAAGCGCGGTGTTTGCACGCGCGTCTACACCACGACCCCGAAGAAGCCGAACTCGGCCCTCCGCAAGGTGGCCCGCGTGCGCCTCACCAACGGCATCGAGGTCACCTCCTACATCCCCGGCGTGGGTCACAACCTCCAGGAGCACTCGGTGGTCATGATCCGCGGTGGCCGCGTGAAGGACCTCCCGGGCGTTCGCTACCACATCATCCGCGGCACGCTGGACTCCGTGGGCGTCGCAGGTCGCAAGCAGAGCCGCTCGAAGTACGGCGCGAAGCGTCCCAGCTAGTCGCTCCCCCGCGCGTCGTTGGCGCGGAACACCTTCGCGGTACCTGAAGAAGTGTCGGACGCTGGCCCCACACCCTGGGGAGTGTCCCTGGAAGTTCCAAGCAGTCGTTCTTGAAGCCCCTGAACAAGGCTTTCCTCCGAGCGGGGAGAGTGGGGCGTAAGGGAAGAGATGCCTCGTCGTCGCGTAGTCGCCAAGCGGAAGATTCTCCCGGATCCGAAGTTCCAGGACCGGCTCGTCACCAAGTTCGTCAACGACCTGATGCGCAAGGGGAAGAAGTCCATCGCGGAGGGCGTGTGCTACGGCGCCTTCGCCCTCATGGAGGAGCGCGCGAAGGAAGATCCCCTCAAGGTCTTCAAGAAGGCCCTGGACAACGTCAAGCCCGTCCTTGAGGTGAAGAGCCGCCGCGTCGGTGGCGCCACCTACCAGGTGCCCGTGGAGGTCCGCCAGGACCGCCGCGTTGCGCTGGGCATGCGCTGGATCATCACCTACGCCAAGGCGCGTGGTGAGAAGACCATGCAGGAGAAGCTGGCCGGCGAGATCATGGACGCCGCCAACAACCGCGGCAACGCGGTGAAGAAGCGTGAAGACACGCACAAGATGGCGGAAGCCAACAAGGCCTTCGCTCACTACCGCTGGTAGGTCCCGTCAGGGGCTTCGCGGTCGCCGCCCGGATGCGCTGCCAGCGTCCGGGCGGTTTCGTTTGTCAGCCCTGGCAGCACCTTGAGACGTCCAGAAGGAACCGAGTCATGCCCCGTGAGTTCCCACTCGAGCGCTACCGCAACATCGGCATCATGGCGCACATCGATGCCGGCAAGACGACCACCACTGAGCGGATCCTGTTCTACACAGGCGCCATCCACAAGATGGGCGAGGTGCACGAAGGCACCACCACCACGGACTGGATGGTGCAGGAGCGCGAGCGAGGCATCACCATCACCTCCGCGGCCATCAGCGCCTTCTGGGAGCGGGCGGGCCAGCGCTACCGCGTGAACATCATCGACACGCCGGGCCACGTGGACTTCACCATCGAGGTGGAGCGCTCGCTGCGCGTGCTCGACGGCGCCATCGCGGTGTTCGACGCGGTCAACGGCGTGGAGCCGCAGTCGGAGACGGTGTGGCGCCAGGCGGACCGCTACAAGGTCCCGCGCATCTGCTTCATCAACAAGATGGACCGCGTGGGCGCGGACTTCGAGATGTCCGTCGGCACCATCAAGGAGAAGCTGGGCGCGCGTCCCGTGCGCATGCAGCTGCCCCTGGGCAGCGAGGACAAGCACAAGGGCGTCATCGACCTGGTGCGCATGAAGGCGCTGGTGTTCCAGGACGCGGAGCAGGGCAGCCGCTTCGAGGTCGTGGACATCCCGGCGGAGTACCAGGAGGCCGCCGCCGCTGCCCGCGGGGAGCTGCTGGAGGCCGCCGCCGAGCAGGACGACGCGCTCACGGAGAAGTTCCTGGAGGGCCAGGAGCTGACGGAGGAGGAGGTCCGCGGCGCCATCCGCAAGGGCTGCGTGGGGCTGAAGCTGTTCCCGGTGTTCTGCGGTTCGGCGTTCCGCCACAAGGGCGTGCAGCCGCTCCTGGACGCGGTGGTGGACTACCTGCCCAACCCGCTGGAGATCCCGCCGGTGCACGGCAAGACGCCCAAGGGGGAGGACGCGGTCCGTGAGACGCGCGACGACGCGCCCTTCAGCGCACTGGCGTTCAAGATCATGAACGACCCGTCCTTCTCCTCGCAGACGCTGACGTTCCTGCGCGTCTATTCGGGGAAGCTGGAGGCGGGCACGGCGGTGTGGAACTCCGTGAAGGGCAAGCGCGAGCGCGTCAGTCGGCTCGTGCAGATGCGCGCGGACAAGAAGGACGAGCTGACGGAGTGCTACGCTGGCGACATCTGCGCGGTGGTGGGCCTGAAGCTGGCGTCCACGGGCGACACGCTCTGTGACGACAAGCAGCCCATCATCCTGGAGCGGATGGAGTTCCCGGAGCCGGTCATCGACATCGCCATCGAGCCGAAGTCCACCGCGGACCAGGACAAGATCCTCCAGTCCCTGCAGCGGCTGGCCATGGAGGACCCGTCCTTCCGCGTGCGCACCAACGAGGAGACGGGCCAGACGCTCATCGCCGGCATGGGCGAGCTGCACCTGGAGATCATCGTCGACCGGCTCCTGCGCGAGTTCAAGGTGGACGCGAACATCGGCAAGCCCCAGGTGGCCTACCGCGAGACGGTGACGACGACGAAGGAGGCGGAGGGCAAGTACATCCGCCAGACGGGCGGCAAGGGGCAGTACGGCCACATCAACCTGCGCGTGTCCCCGAACGAGCCCGGCAAGGGCTTCGAGTTCGTCAGCACCATCGCCGGCGGCGCCGTGTCCAAGGAGTTCGTGGACGCCGCGCGCGACGGCGCGAGGGAGGCCATGCAGAACGGCCCGGTCGCCGGCTACCCGATGGTGGACGTGAAGGTGGAGGCCTACGACGGCTCCATGCACGACGTGGACTCGACGGAGATGGCGTTCAAGATCGCCGGCTCCATGGCCTTCAAGGACGCGGTCCGCGCGGCGAACCCCGTCCTCCTGGAGCCCATCATGGCCACCGAGGTCGTCACCCCGGAGGCCGCCATGGGCGACGTCATCGGAGACCTGAACGGCCGCCGCGGGAAGATCCTGGGCATGACGCCCCGGCCCGGCGGGGTGCAGGCCATCCAGGCGGAGGTGCCCCTGGCCGCCATGTTCGGGTACTCGACCGACCTGCGGAGCAAGAGCCAGGGAAGGGCGACCTACACCATGCAGTTCAAGCACTACGCACCCGCGCCCAAGTCCGCGCTCAACGCGGGCTACTGACCTCCCGCTCGCCAGGGGGACCGCCGGGCGAATTCTGTTGACGTTCCAGCGGCTTTGAAGCACACGCAGCACCCCTCGGAAGTTCCCCCGTAGTCCCAGACCGCCGGGGTTGCACCGGCGGCGTCGTGAGGAGCGGTTCATGTCCAAGGAAAAGTTCGATCGCAGCCTGCCCCACGTGAACATCGGAACGATTGGGCACGTGGACCACGGCAAGACGTCGCTGACGGCGGCCATCACGAAGGTGCTGGCGAAGACGGGCGGCGC
>JAFADT010000431.1 GCA_023424585.1 Pseudomonadota bacterium | reverse complement strand
GGCCAGCAGCGGGGCCTCCGGCGCGTAGCGCACCAGCAGGCGGCCGGTGCGAGGCTCCGCGTTCGCCTCCACAACGCCGGGCCAGGTGGCGAAGGTGCGCTCCAGCCGCTTCCCGAGGAAGCGGTTCCATCGCAGGCCGGGGACCTCCAGGCGCAGCCGCCGCGCGGCGGTCGAGTGGCGCACCACCCGCGCGGGAGCGGACTGCCCGTCCATGAGGAACACCACCATTCGCGACCCCCTGACCGGGCGTCAGAGACGTGGGGATGGCGGCCCGCCGGAACAAGGCGGCCCTGCGTGCCAGGGGACGCTGTCGCGGTGACACCCGCGCGCTGCGCCTCCCACCGGCCAACACCGCGCTCCTCCTCCAGGGCCGGGAGGGGCGGAGTGGGGGACCCCGCGCTCCGTGTCGCATGGTTTCACCTGAAACGGTGCGCACGTGCGCAAAGGCTGACAGACGTCAAGCCGCCCTGGGAGTGAACCTGTCACGGCCCCGTCACGTGTCTTCCTGACATTCTCCTGCCATTCCCTCGTGCGACCGGACTCCCACCCGCTGGGTCATAACCTGAACGGATTTTCAAGGGGGCAAATACAGGGCGATTCGGCTAGGGGGCTGTAAAATCCCCGACACCGCTGCGCCGTCCAGCTCGGTCGAGTGCCCACGATGCATGATTCGCTCTCCGCTCCTTCCCCTGAAGTGACTTCCTCTTCACCGCGCCGTGCGAGCCGCGCCAGACGCTGGATCATCGGCGTGGTGCTGCTGCTCGCGGTCTTCGCCGGACTCGCCGCAGTCAAGGCGGGCCAGATCATCGCGATGATCAAGGCTGGCGAGACCTTCGTTCCTCCGCCGGAAGCCGTCACCTCCGCCCAGGCGGAGGCCTTCGGCTGGCAGGGGACGCGGAGCGCCGTCGGCACGGTGATCGCGCTCCGGGGCGTGACCCTGAGCGCGGAGCTGCCGGGCGTCGTCAGCGACATCCGCTTCGAGAACGGCGCGTCCGTGAAGAAGGGCCAGGTGCTCGTCCAGCTCGACACCTCCAGCGAGCAGGCCCAGCTGACCGGCGCCGAGGCCGACGCGGAGCTCGCGCGGCTGACCCGCGAGCGCGTCGAGAAGCTCCACGCGCAGGGCGCCAACACCCAGTCGGACCTCGACGCCGTCCGCGCGCGGGCCATCCAGGCCGCCGCCACCGTGGCGCACCTGAAGTCCCTCATCGCGAAGAAGACCATCCGCGCGCCCTTCGATGGCCGCGTCGGCATCCGCCAGGTGGAGCTGGGGCAGCTCGTCTCCCCGGGCAACCCCATCGCCTCCCTCCAGTCCTCCAACCCGGCCCTCGTGGAGTTCCAGCTCCCGCAGCAGGCGCTGGCGCAGGTGAAGCAGGGCCAGAAGGTGCGCCTGAACGTCGACGTCTTCCCGGGCGAGACCTGGGAAGGCGACCTCACCACCATCAACCCCGAGGTGGAGCTGTCCTCGCGCAACGTGCGCATGCGCGCCACGGTGCCCAACGCGGACGGCCGGCTGCTGCCGGGCATGTTCGCCAGCGTGCAGGTGCTCTCCGACGCCAGCGAGCAGGTGGTGGCCATCCCCGCCACCGCCGTGCTCTTCGCCCCCTACGGTGACTCCGTCTTCACCCTCTCCGAGGGCAAGGACGCCGCGGGCAAGGCGGCCCTGCTGGCGCGGCAGCAGTTCGTGCGGCTGGGGGAGCGCCGGGGCGACTACGTCGCGGTGACGTCCGGCCTCAAGCCCGGGCAGACCGTGGTCAGCAGCGGCGTCTTCAAGCTGAAGAACGGCGCGGCCGTCGTCGTGAACAACGCGCTGGCGCCTCCCGTCGAGGCCGCGCCCCAGCCGGTGAACCCGTAAGGGACGCGGAAGGCGAACCCATGAACTTCACCGACCTGTTCATCCGGCGTCCCGTCGTGGCGCTGGTCGTCAACCTCATCATCATCATCGCCGGCCTCCAGGCCCTGCGCACCCTCAACGTGCGGCAGTACCCGCGCAGCGAGAACGCCGACATCGTCGTCACCACCGTCTACGTCGGCGCCAACGCGGAGCTCGTCCGTGGCTTCATCAGCACGCCGCTCGAGCGCGTCATCGCCGCGGCGGACGGCATCGACTACGTCGAGTCCACCAGCTCCCAGGGCGTCTCCATCATCCGCGCCCGCCTCAAGCTCAACTACGACTCCAACCGGGCCCTGAGCGAGATCAGCGCCAAGGTGGACCAGGTTCGCGGCGACCTGCCGCCCGAGTCCCAGGTGCCGGTGATTGGCATCGAGTCCGCGGACAGCCAGTTCGCCATCGGGTACCTCAACTTCACCTCGGACTTCCTCGAGCTGAACGAGCTGTCCGACTACCTGGTGCGCGTGGTCCAGCCCCGGCTGTCCTCCGTGGAGGGCGTGCAGCGCGCGGACATCCTGGGCGCGCGCACGTTCGCCATGCGCGTGTGGATGAAGCCGGACCGGATGGCCGCGCTCAACGTCAGCCCCATCCAGGTCCGGCAGGCGCTCTCCGCCAACAACGCGCTCGCCGCCGTGGGCCAGACGAAGGGCTCGCTCGTCCAGGTGAACCTCACGGCGAACACCAGCCTGCGCTCCGTGGAGGAGTTCAAGCAGCTCATCGTCCGCAAGGACGGCGGCGCGGTGGTGCGGCTGGCGGACGTCGCGGACGTGGTGCTCGGCGCCGAGGACTACGACACCGACGTGACGCTCAACGGGAAGACGGCGGTCTTCGTCGGCGTCTGGTCGCTCCCCAACGCCAACTCGCTGGACGTCATGCAGCGCATCCGCAAGGAGATGGACTCGCTCAAGAAGGACCTCCCCGAGCAGATCCACGGCGGCGTCGCCTTCGACGGCACGGACTACATCCAGAACGCCATCGACGAGGTGGTGAGCACGCTCATCGAGACGCTCATCATCGTCGTCGTCGTCATCTTCCTGTTCCTGGGCTCCGTGCGCTCCATCCTGGTGCCGGTGGTGGCCATCCCGGTGTCACTCATCGGCACGGTGTTCCTGATGCAGGTGTTCGGCTTCACGGTGAACCTGCTCACCCTGCTCGCGGTGGTGCTGTCGGTGGGCCTGGTCGTGGACGACGCCATCGTCGTGGTGGAGAACGTGGAGCGCCACCTGCGCGAAGGGCTGCGCCCGGTGGACGCCGCCCTCAAGAGCGCGCGGGAGCTGGTGGGGCCCATCATCGCCATGACCCTGACGCTCGCCGCGGTGTACGCGCCCATCGCCTTCCAGGGCGGGCTCACCGGCTCGCTGTTCCGCGAGTTCGCGCTCACGCTGGCCGGAGCGGTGGCCCTGTCGGGCGTGGTGGCGTTGACGCTCTCGCCGATGATGTCCTCCGTGCTCCTGAAGGCGGGCCACGAGGACAAGGGGCTCGCGGGCATCATCAACCGCGGCTTCGAGCGCCTGCGGGCCGCGTATGCCCGCTCCCTGGACAGCTCGCTGCTCATCCGCGGGCCCGTCTACGCGGCGTGGATCTTCCTGAGCCTGCTCGCGCTGATGATGTTCAGCCAGTCGCCCCGGGAGCTGGCGCCCGTGGAGGACCAGGACTTCGTCATCGGCATCGTCAGCACCCCGTCCAACTCCACCCTGGACCAGCTGAAGCCGTCCGTGTCCAAGGTGAGCGAGTCGCTGATGGAGATGCCGGAGTCCAGCTTCAACTTCCAGATCATGCAGCCGAGCAACGGCTTCTGGGGGCTGGTGTTGAAGCCGTTCAAGGAGCGGCAGCGGACCACCGCCCAGGTGCTGGCGGAGGCGCAGGAGCGGGTGAACACCATCCCGGCGGTCCAGACGTTCACCCTCCAGCCCCCCGCGCTGCCGGGCGGCGGCAACTTCCCGGTGGAGTTCGTCATCGCCTCCACGGCGGAGGCGGATGAGATCCTGGGCTTCGCGCAGCAGCTCCAGGAGAAGGCGACGGCGAGCGGGCTGTTCGCCTTCCCGCCCATCATCGACGTGAAGCTCGACCAGCCCCAGTCGGAGCTGGAGATCGACCGCGAGAAGGTCGCGCAGCTGGGCCTGAACCTGGGGACCGTGGGCATGGACCTGGGGTCCGCGGTGGGCGGCAACTTCGTCAACCGGTTCAACATCGCGGGCCGCAGCTACAAGGTCATCCCGCAGGTCCTGCGGTCCTCGCGCCTCACCCCGGAGCAGCTCAAGGACATCCACGTCACGGGGCCGGACGGCAAGCTCGTGGCGCTGTCGTCCATCGCGTCGCTCCAGGACAAGGTGGCGCCCCGGTCGCTCAACCGCTTCCAGCAGCTCAACGCCGTCAAGCTCAGCGGCGTGGCCATCCGCCCGCTGGACGAGGCGCTCACCTACCTGGAGACGGAGGCCTCGCGCATCCTGCCCGCGGGCTACCGCCTGGACTACACGGGCGAGTCCCGGCAGCTGCGCCTGGAGGGGGACTCGTTCGCTCCGGCGTTCGGGCTGGCGGTGGTGCTGATCTTCCTGGTGCTCGCGGCCCAGTTCAACAGCTTCCGGGATCCGCTCATCATCCTCGCCGGGTCCGTGCCGCTGGCGCTCTTCGGCGCGCTGGTGACCACGTTCCTGCGGATGCCGAACCCGACCATGCCGTACTTCACGGACAGCTTCACCACCACGCTCAACATCTACTCACAGGTGGGGCTGGTGACGCTGGTGGGGCTCATCGCGAAGAACGGCATCCTCATCGTGGACTTCGCCAACCGGCTCCAGGAGCAGGGCCTGTCGAAGCTGGAGGCGGTGAAGGAGGCGGCCTCCGAGCGTCTGCGCCCCATCCTCATGACGACGGTGGCCACGGTGGCGGGCCACTTCCCGCTCGTGCTGGTGTCGGGACCGGGCGCGGCGGCGCGCAACAGCATCGGGCTCGTGCTGGTGACGGGCATGGCGCTGGGCACGATGTTCACCCTCTACTTCGTGCCGGCCCTGTACCTGCTCATCGCGAAGCAGCGCACCGTGGCCGTCAGCGAGGCCTCGCCGGCGCTCCAGGCGCGCTCTGACGCCGCCGCCTGACCCGCGGGGCTGGAGGCCGTGCGCCGCCCGCGCACGGCCTCCGCGTGGGACCCCTGTCCTAGAGTTCCTCGCGCAACCCGTCAGCGCGAGGACCCGGCTCCTTCTCCTGACGCATGCGTGAAGGACGGTCATGGCAACCCTGAAACAACTGGCGTTCCGGATGGCGCGGACGCCCGCCTCCGGCTCGGTGGTGCGCTTTGGCTTCGCGCACGTGGACTGGCTGCTGCCGCTCACCGCCGTGGAGCGCTCGGCGCAGGCCGCCATCTACCGCCACCCCCGTCCGGTCTACGGCACCTTCCACCACCTCGCGGTGCCCCTGCGGGGCGTGCCGGATGTCTTCGCCCTGGCGCACCCGCGCCACGCCGGGCTGCGCGCGGGCCTCTTCGGGCTCATCGCCAGCGCCCGGCTGCGGGCGCCCTCCTCGGTGCTCGTCAACGCGGGGCCGCGACAGGACGTGGGGCAGGTACACTTCCACCTCACGGACGCCGCGCCCTTCCGCGACGCCGTCCGCGAGGAGCGCCTCACCTGGCCGGACTGGGACCAGGCCGTCCGCGCGCTGCCCTCCGTCCCCGGCATCGAGGAGCGCTTCCGCGCCGGCTTCTCGCTGCTCCAGGACGCGGGTGACCCGCGGGTGCGCCTCATCTGAGGCTTCAGCGCGGAGCGGCCGTGGGGGACCAGAAGTCCACCAGCGCGCCGGAGGCGTGGGCCTCGGTGTAGCGGCGCAGGTCCTCCCCGTTGTCCGCCTCCAGCCAGCCGGACGCGATGGGCACGGCGTGAATGGCCACACCCTCGCGGAGGAGGTCCTGGAGGAAGCCCGTCATGGAGATGTTCCAGTACCGGGCGTCCTCCGCCACGCGCCGGTCGAAGCGCTCGAGGAGCGAGTGCAGCATGCCGGGCCCGAAGCGCAGCAGCCCGATGTACTGCCCCTGCACCTCCTCCACCGAGCGCACCCGCGAGCCGATGTCCACGATGCGCTCGCCTTCGAGCCGCAGCGACTCGCAGTCCGTCGTGGGGTCCTCCATCCGGAGCTCCCAGAGGCGGCGCCACTGCGTGTCGATGGCGACGGAGAGGTCTCACGTCGCGGCCAGCATCGCGCCCAGCACCTCGCGTGAGAAGACGATGTCTCCGTAGGCGACGAGGACCGGCTCCGTGCGGGGCACCACCGGCAGGCTGAAGCGCAGCGTGGAGACCATGTTGCCGGTGGTGTAGGCGGGGTTCACCACGACGTGCACGTCGCGGCCTGCCCGGACCTGGTCGGGGTACGCCCCGGCCATGACGGTCACGTCCACGCCGAAGTGCTTGTAGACGGCGAGCTGATGGTCGAGCAGCGCCGCCCCCGCCAGCTCCACCAGACACTTGGGCCGGTTCGCCGCCAGCAGTCCCATGCGGGTCCCCAACCCCGCGGCCAGAACGATTGCCTTCATGGTGTGTGGGCCTCCAGGTATTCGAGGACCGCTGGGAGGTGATGCGGCTCGCGCTCGGGGTGCCAGAGGATGCCCAGCGCGCGCCGGGCCCTGCTCGCGAAGGCCTCCATCCCTCCTGTCTCCGAGCGCGCGAGGACGTCCCAGCCCGCGGGCATGGAGGCCTCCTCCACGCCCCAGTGGTGGAAGCTCGCCACCTCCGCTGGCCCCCGCCACGCGCCGGCGAGCGGGCCCGTCAGGGCGTGGCGCACGCGCACGTGGCCTTCCACGCGCGTGAGCCGCATCCCCGCGGCGAGGGCGAGCATCTGCGCGCCCCGGCACACGCCGAGCACGGGCGTCCCCGTCCGAGCGGCGAGCGACAGCAGGAGCGACTCCGCCTCATTCCGCGCGGGGACCGCGTCCTGGCCCGTCCCCGGCGCGTCGTTGCCTCCAGTGAGGATGACCAACTGGGTGCGCAGGGCCCAGGCCCAGGGCGCCACCTGCGGGGAGACGCAGCAGAACCCGCTGGACCTCCGCCGCCGCGGCTCCAACGGTCCCTGAGCCGCGGCGCGGAGGCTCGCAAGACAGCGCCGGGCACGCGCCGCCGCGCTGGATGCGTACCGCTTACGGGGGGAGGACGACGCCTGGAGCCGGGCGCCCGGCTCCTTGGGCACGTCCTCGACGGGGAGTGCCTTCAGCGCCCCTGGGCGGCGGGCGCACGGGCGCCAATGCGCCAGCACGCGGCGGTGTAACGGACCTCCGGTCCGTGGACGAAGGGGTCGAACGCGGCGCGGACCGTGTCGATGACCTGGGCGCGAGTCCGCTCGTCCGCCGCGTGGAGGTACCGGCCGACGGCGCCGAATCTGGACAGGTAACGGACCAGCTCCTTCTCGGGCAGGGTGCAGGTCACGTCGACGGGCTGGAGGTCGATGCCGGCCCAGCCGCTGTCCTCCAGGATGCGGTGGACCCGGTTCGCGTCCGCGAAGGCGAACTGCCCGGGGGCGCCCGGCTTGCGGGCCGGGAGGTCCGGCAGGAGCGGCGCGGCGGCGCGCTCGGCGGTCGTCATGAACGGATTGTCCGCGGGGCTCCGCCACGCGATGGCCAGGAGCGTGGCGTCCGCCCGCGCGGCACGTCGCAGGTTGGCGAAGGCCTGGACCGGGTCCTCGAAGAACATGACGCCGAAGCGCGAGATGATCATGTCGTAGTGGGCGGGCTCGAAGGTGTGCAGCTGCGCGTTGGCGCGGACGAAGCTCGCCGGAGTGCCCTCACGGTCGGCCCGGGCGCGGGCGGCGTCGAGCATCGGCGCCGAGATATCGACGCCGGTGCAGTGCCCCTCCGTGCCCAGCCGCCGCGCGACGGCGAGCGTGGTGCTGCCCGTGCCACAGCCGATGTCGAGCACCTGGCGCGCCGAGCTCGCGACCACCGCTTCGACGAGCAGGTCTTCAATCGGCTTGAACATCCCGTCGAGCACCTCCTGCGTTTCGACCCAGGCGCGTCCGGAGGGGCCGGTCCAGAGCTGAGACTGTT
>JAFADT010000419.1 GCA_023424585.1 Pseudomonadota bacterium | reverse complement strand
GCTCCATGCCCTGCGGTGACACCTTCGCGTGGGGCGGCGCGAGCGCGCGCCGGATGGGCCGGGTGACGTCGTCGTCCCCTTCCGGCGGCATCCACACGAAGGTGAACTCCACCGGCCCCACGGTGATGCGGTCACCGTCGCGCAGTTGCTGCTCGCCGCTCAGCAGCTGACCGTTCAGCTGCGTGCCGTTCGCGCTGCCGACGTCCGCGGCGAAGTAACGACCATCCCTCTCCGTGATGCGCGCATGACGCCGGGAGACACCGTGGTCATGCAGCACCAGGTCGTTCTCCGAGGTCCGGCCGATCTTCACTTCGGCCTGCTCGAAGGCGAGCTCCCTTCCAACCTGGAGCCCCTGGGTGATGGTGAGCAGGATGGGCAGAGGACTAGCCCCCGACGTTGCCGAACATGAACTGGAACACGATGGGACCGAAGAGCACCATGAACACCGTCGGGAAGATGCAGGCGATGAGCGGGAAGAGCATCTTCACCGGCGCCTCGCCGGCCAGCTTCTCCGCGCGCTGCGTGCGGTCGATGCGCATCTGCGTGGACTGGATGCGCAGCACCTTGCCCAGGCTCGTGCCCATCTTGTCCGCCTGGATCAGCGCCGTGACGAACGTCGTCAGCGACGGCAGGTCCACGCGCACGATCATGCTCTTCAGCGCCTCTTCACGCGTCTTGCCCATCTTGAGCTGCTTGAGCACCAGCTGCAGCTCCTCGCGCAGCGGACCCTGGCGGCCCTTCTCCACCACCTTCGCCAGCGCGCCCGTGAAGTCCATGCCCGCTTCCACCGACAGCGTCAGCAGGTCCAGGTTGTACGGAAGCGCGCGGCTGATGGCCAGGTGACGGCGCTTCACCTGATCGTTCAACCAGATGAGCGGGTAGAACAGGCCCAGCAGCATCACCAGCAGCGACCAGGCCAGGTTCATCCCGATGCCGTTGACGACGAACAGGCCGGCCAGCAGCGCGAAGAAGGCGCTCACCTCCTGCAGCGCCATGATGTCCTCGGGCTTGTACTGCGACGGCTCGCCCGCCTTGATGAGCTTGCGGCGCGTCTTGGACTCGTAGCCCGGCCACATGAAGCGCCGGTTCATCGCGCCCAGCTTGCGGATGGCGACGGAGCCCGCGCCCTTCATGCCGCCCGCGGACTCGTCGCGGACTTCCGTGAGGAAGCGCTCCAGCACGTTGTTGTACAGGCCGACGCCCAGGAACGCCACCGCGCCCGCGGTCAGCAGTGCCGAGCCGCCCATCAGCAGAACTGTCAGGACTTCCTGCATGGTGCGCCTCGATTCAGATGTCGATGTTGACGATGCGCCGGATGATGAGGATGCCCATGATCTCCATGATGGCGATCAGGGTCACCAGGACGTAGCCGAAGATGTGGTTCATCATCGGCTCCATCAGGTCCGGACGCATGTAGTTGAGCACCATGCCCAGCACCGCCGGCATGGCCGCGACGATCCACCCCTGGAGCTTGCCCTGGGACGTCAGCGCGTCGATCTTGCCCTCCAGGCGGAAGCGCTCGCGGATCACCGTGGAGATGGTCTCGAACATCTCCGCCATGTTGCCGCCCAGCTGGCGCGCGATGTTGGTGGACACCACCACCAGTTCCAGGTCGTCGCTGCCCACGCGGCGGCCCATGTTGATGAGCGCCTCCTCCAGCGGCACGCCCAGCTTCACTTCCTTCACGAAGAGGCCGAACTCCTGGGACAACGGCGGCATCGCCTCACGCGCCACGTGCTCGATGGCCTGCGGGAACGTGAGGCCGGCCTTGAACGCGTTGGCCATGGCCTGCAGCGCGTCCACCAGCTGCACGTTGAACTTCTTGATGCGGCGCTTGCGGTAGTGCTTCACGAGCAGCATCGGCAGGAAGAAGCCGAAGATGGTCGCCAACACCGCCAGGATGGGGTTGAAGACGATGTAGCTGAGGATGCCCAGGAGGCACATGCAGGCGATGTTGAGGATCAACATCTGCCGCGCGTCGATGAAGAGGAACATGTCGCTCAAGTCGTTCATCGACTTGGCGACGTAGCGCTCCTGGTACTGCTCATACGCCTTCGACAGGACGCTGAAGATCACCAGGCTGAAGAAGAAGACCGAGCCGGTGACGAGAAGGAGGACGATACCTGCGAGCATGGGCGCGAATCCCCGGGGGAGGAGGGAGGGGGTCGCAGGGCCGCTTCAGCTTCGGAAGCGGCCCCGCGCGCGAAAGCTACGGCGAGCCGGCCGAGGCCTTCTCGCTGCCGCCGCCCTTGATGATCTGGATGATCTCCCGGCGCTTCTGCTCCAGCACGCGGGTGCGCTCGCCAGAGAGCAGCGTGCTGATGGTGGCGCGGCCGCGCTCCTCGATGAGGTCCACGTCGTCCTCGTTGCGCAGGGACAGCGTCAGCTGACCGAGCTCCGCCGCCAGCACCAGGATCTCCGCCTCTTCCGGCAGCACCATCAGCGAGACGTTGCTGTACTCGCGCTGGCTCTCCGGGATGAGGTTGATGTTCGTGGTGCCGGTGATCTTGCCCGTGGCCACCACGATGATGTTCTGCAGCAGCGTCACGGCGACGCTCTCGTCCGTCTGCGGATCGCGGAACGTGCCGATGATGTCCACGTGGTCGTTCGGACGGATCCACCCGCCCACGGACGTGGTCTGCTTCGCCTCGATGGTGATGGCGCGCGCCTTCTTCTGCACCTTCGTGGACAGGCGCTCGGCGGCCTTCGTGGTCTCGAACTGGCTCCAGAGGATGGGGTCGCCGGCCTGCAGCGCCACCAGCACCTTCTGGTTCACGATGTAGCCAGCGGAGTCCGGCTTCACCACCGACGAGGTGACGAACTGCTCGGGCACGGAGCGCTGGGAGATCATCTCGTACGTGATGACCGAGCCCTCGGGCATGTCCTGGCCCGCGACCACCACGGGAACCAGGTTCCACCCGCGGCGCACATCAGCTTCCTTCTTCTTGATGGCCGAGTAGGCCACGATGCCGGCGAGCATACCGAGCACCAGTGCGACGATGAGTGGGGTCTTACCCTTCAACATGGTTCGAGGTCCTCCAGAACGGTGGGGCGCCGTCGTGGCGGCAGGACTGCTTGGGACGAGGGGCGATGCCAGGGCGCGAACGGGGCGTGATGTTAGCCATGCACCGCTGCGGGTGTCAAAACCACCTCTCGTGACAAAGCGGAATCCCGGGACCTCCGGAGCTCGCGGGGCCTGCCCGCCCGGTCGGGAGGGCGGCTCGACACACGGGCTGATCCGCGGCCCGCCGTCCCTCAGGGGAACGGCAGGTTCAGCACGAAGTAGAACGAGTCGTAATAGATCTGGTACGCCTCGAGGAACAGGTCGATGACGTTGGTCTGCCGGTCGTCGTTCCAGCGGATCTTCACCGTGGCGCCGATGACGAGCCCGACGATCAACACCCAGTTGATCATCGAGTACTCCACCATGGCCTGGCCACGGCGGGCCCGGCGCGGCGGGGACTTCCGGGGGCTGTTCACGGGGGGAGCGTGCACGATGCCCCCATTATCCAGGACGCGGCCCCCGGACGCATCGGTCATGTGGACTGCCGCCCTCCCCTACTTCGCGGGCTGGGCGGGGGCGGCGTTGGCTGGAGCCACGGGGGGCGCGGCCTGACGCAGGCGGCGCTGGGCCAGTTGGGCCGCGCTGGAGTCCGGGGCCTCGGTGAGGATCTGCC
>JAFADT010000416.1 GCA_023424585.1 Pseudomonadota bacterium | reverse complement strand
CGGCTCCATCTGCGCGGAGTACGCGCTGGAGCGCCGCACGCTCGTGCGCATGGAGGACCTGCCCCCGCACGTGCGCAACGCCTTCCTCGCCGCCGAGGACGCGGACTTCTACAAGCACGAGGGCCTGGACCCCTTCGGCATCCTGCGCGCGGGCGTGAAGAACCTCATCCCCGGCAGCCGCAAGTCCGGCGCGTCCACGCTCACGCAGCAGGTGGTGAAGAACATGCTGCTGACGCCGGAGCGCAGCCTCACCCGCAAGATCCGCGAGTGGATCCTCACCCCGCGCCTGGAGCAGGCGCTCACCAAGGATCAGATCCTCAGCCTCTACATCAACGGCGTGTACTTCGGGCAGCGCCGCTACGGCCTGGAGGAGGCCGCCCTCTTCTACTTCGGCAAGCACGCGAAGGACCTGTCCGTGGGCGAGGCCGCCGTGCTCGCGGGCACCGTGCAGCAGCCCCACCGCATCAACCCGGTGACGAACATCACCCGCGCCAAGGCGCGCCAGCGCTACGTGCTGGAGCAGATGGCCGCCCAGGGGTTCGTGGCGCGCGAGGTGGTGGAGGCGGAGAAGGTGAAGCCCATCGTGCTCGCGCCGCGCAAGGCGGTCAGCGCGGGCGCCTACTACGCGGAGGAGATCCGCCGCACGCTGATCGAGCGCTACGGCGAGAAGATGGTGATGGAGGGCGGCCTGCGCGTGGACATCGCGCTCGTGCCCAAGCTCCAGGCCACCGCCGAGCAGGCCGTGCGCGACGGCCTGGAGGCGCTGGACCGGCGCCAGGGCTACCGGGGCGCGCTGGGCAAGCTGGACGAGGCCCAGTGGAAGCGCTACCGCGAGCTCATCGTCCAGCGCATCGACGAGGCCGGCCGCCGGCAGAAGGACCAGGGCTATGTCGCGGACCTGGCGCCGCTCGCGCAGCCCGCCGCCGCGGCGCCGGCCAGGGCCCCCACCGCGCCGGAAGCGGAAGGCGCCGAGGAGCAGCAGCCCGCCGCCCACGCCGCGGACGCGGACGCGGAGGAAGAGGAGGCCCGGTCGCCGGAGCGCGAGCGCGTGGGCCAGGTCATCCTCAAGCCGATGGAGGAGGGGCTGCGCCTCACCGGCTACGTCCAGGAGGTGGACCCGAAGCGCAACGTGGCGCGCGTGGACCTGGTGGGCCGCACCGCGGAGGTGTCCTTCGATTCCGTCACCTGGGCGCGGCAGAAGGGCAAGAAGGCCCCCAGGGACATCTCGGACGTCTTCACGCCCGGGGAGCTGGTGTTCGTGCGCGTGCTCAAGGCGCCCCCGGCGCCGGCCTTCGTGGAGGCCACGCTGGACCAGGTGCCCGTGGTGCAGGGCGGGCTCGTGGTCATCAACCCGGCCAACCGCAACGTGGTGGCCATGGTGGGCGGCTACGACGCGGAGCGCTCGTCGTTCAACCGCGCCACGCAGGCGAAGCGGCAGCCGGGCTCCTCCTTCAAGCCCTTCATCTACGGCGCGGCGCTGGCCAGCGGCCGCTTCACCCCGCTCTCCATGGTGAACGACGCGCCGGAGTCCATCCGCGACCCGTACACGGGCAAGACGTGGCGGCCCAAGAACTTCGACGGGCGCTTCGAGGGCCCCATGACGCTGCGCACGGCGCTGAGCAAGTCGAAGAACACCGTGTCCGTGCGGCTCATCGAGGCCGTCACGCCCGCGACCGCCATCGACTTCGCGCGCCGCGCGGGCATCCGCTCCGCGCTGCCGGAGAACCTCACGCTCGCCCTGGGCACCGGCGAGGTGACGATGCTGGAGGCCGTGAACGCGTACGCCACGCTCCAGGCCAACGGCCGCTACGCGGAGCCGCTGACGCTGCTGCGCGTGCGCGACGCGAAGGGCAAGGTCCTGGAGGAGCACCAGCCGGCCTTCGAGGAGACGCTGCCTCCGGCGGTGGCGTACCTCACCACGTCGCTGATGCGCAGCGTGGTGGAGGACGGCTCGGCGCGCGCGGTGCGGGAGCTGAACCGGCCCGCCGCGGGCAAGACGGGCACCACCAACGAGTCCAAGGACACGTGGTTCAACGGCTACACGATGGACTGGGTGGCCAGCGCGTGGGTGGGCTTCGATGACAACACGCCGCTGGGCGCCAGCGAGACGGGCGGCCGGGCCGCGCTGCCCATCTGGCTCAACTTCATGCGGGTGGCGGAGGAGGGCCTGCCCGCGCGCGACTTCGAGGTGCCCCCGGGTGTCACCCAGGTGCGCATCGACCCGGCCACGGGGCTGCTGGCGGGCAACGCGGTCCCGGGCCGGATGGAGCCCTACCTGGAGGGCACCCAGCCCACCGCCGAGGCGCCGCCGCCCGGCCAGGTGACGCCGGACAACTACTTCCTGGAGGAAGGTGGCAAAAGGGGGCTGTGAGTCGCTCGCTCCTTTCGCTGGTCCTCGCGCTCGCCTTCGCCCTGCCCGCCTTCGCGGAGTCGGACGAAGGCGCGCCTCCCGCGTCCGCCCGCCTGGCGGTGGCCGTCGCGGACGCCATCCGCGGCGCGCCCGCCGAAGCGCCCGTGGCCCTGTGCCTGTCCGGGAGCTCCCCCGAGCTGCGCCGGGCGTTCGGGACGCTGCTGGCC
>JAFADT010000384.1 GCA_023424585.1 Pseudomonadota bacterium | reverse complement strand
GGTCCAGTCGGCCTGCGGGCGCGGCGACTGCGACTGGACGAAGGCGCCGGCCACCGGCAGGGACACGCGGAAGGTGCTGCCCTGGCCGGGCGAGCTCTCTAGGGTCAGCGTGCCGCCCAGCGAGGTGACGATGCCGTGGCACACCGCGAGCCCCAGCCCCGTGCCCACGCCCAGCGGCTTGGTGGTGAAGAAGGGGTCGAAGATGCGCTCGCGGTGCTCGGGCGCGATGCCGCAGCCGGTGTCGCGCACCTCCACCAGCACGTGGCCGGGCTCGCCGGGGCGCGCCACCACGCGCACCTCGTTGCCCTCCGCGTTCCCCGGGGAGATGGACTGCGCCGCGTTGAGCAGCAGGTTGAGGAACACCTGCCCCAGCCGCGAGCCGTTGCCCTGCACCGGCGGCACGCCGTCGCACTCCACCACCAGCCGCGCGCGGTGCCGCAGCTCGTGCATGGCCATCTTCGCCGCCGTGCGCACCACCGCGGCCAGCTCCGCGGGCCCGCTGCCCACGTCCTCCGCGCGCGACAGCGTCTGCAGGTCGCGCACGATGAGCCGGATGCGCTCCGCGCCGTCGCGCGTCTCCGCCAGCGCTTCCAAGATCTCCTGCCGGTCCTGCTCCGACAGGCGCTCCTTCTGCTGGAGCTCCTGGTGGATGTACTCCAGGTTGCTCAGGATGAAGGCCAGCGGGTTGTTGATTTCATGACCCACGCCCGCCGCGATGCGCCCCAGCGCGATGAGCCGGTCCGCGAAGAGGAGCTGGGCCTGCGTGGCGTGCAGCTGCTCCAGGCTGCTGGACAGCTTCGCGTTGGCGGCCTCCAGCGCCGCGGTGCGCTCGCGCACCGTCTCCTCCAGGAGCCGGCTGTTCGCGCGGGACGCGCTCGCCGTGGACCTGGCGCCGGGGCCCAGGCGCTCGAAGGCCTGGCGGAGCGTGTCCCGCCGTCGCGCCATCGCCTCCATCCGCCCGACCTTCGCTCGTAACGTCATCGCAAAGGGCCATCCAACACCGCGGCCCCGGGCCCGGCAAGCCGCGCGAGGGGATGGGATGCCGTCGGGCCGACACCTCCCGACCTCACGTCCCGGCTGTGATTTTCCACTGGGAGTTCGGGCGCGTGGGAGCGACCCACCGCGCGCCCGGGGGCTTCTGGACACGCGGCCACGGGTGAGGCCGAGGCCGTGCATGTCCAGCGATTCACCGCGGGTGCAGCCGGTGTGTCCGCTTCAGGCGCCGCAGTCCGCGCGGCAGCTGTCCGCCGTGTTGCCGGGGCCCGCGTGCTCGGTGAACTGGCACACGCCGTCGCCGCAGCGGAACAGCTCCGTCGGCTGCACGCGCGTGGTGATGGCCGGGTACGTCTTCCCGTTGTACGTGCAGTGCGTGTAGTAGGGCTTGCTCGGGTCGCCCTTCGTGCAGAACTGCGCGCAGCTGCCGACGTTGACGATGGGCGAGCAGGTGTCCGCCTTCAGCGTGAGGCCACACGCGCGCGTGGAGCTCTCCGCCGCGCTGAGGTCGCGGTCGCGCGCCGCGAACAGGCCCTCGCTCGCGAAGAGGTTGCCAAAGAAGCACGCCTCCTTCTCGCTGAACTTCGCGAGCTCCTCGGCGGAGTAGGGGATCTCCGCGCCCGCCGCCGTGTGGCCCAGCGCGGACAGCGCGATGTGCAGCCCGTACTTGTTCGTGTGCGCCGCCAGACACGCGCTCACCACCTGCTGCTCCGCCTCCGTCGCGGGCTTGCCGGCGGACCAGCCCGGCGCCAGCCCCAGGCCGCCCTGCCACGTGTACTTCACCCCCGTCGCCATGGACTGGAAGGAGCGCGTCTCGCCCTCGGGCACCGCGCACTTCACGACGTACGCCATCACCATGGCCGCGTCCGCGTTCTGGGCGAACCAGTCGTTGAAGCTCGCGGTGGCCAGCCCGTTGAGGGTCATGCCGTTCAAGGTCATGCCGTTGAGGGTCATGCCGTTCAAGGTCATGCCGTTCAGGGTCATGCCGTTGTCCGCCTGCTGCGCCTGATCCACGGACGCCCAGTCAGCGGCCGCCGTGGCGTCCTCCGGCATCGCGCCTCCGCAACCCACGAGGGCGATGAGCGCCCCTGTCAGGAGGACCGACGTCAGGGGTTTGCGTGAGGTGGTCCGGTTCCACCACTCGCTGCATCCACTTCCAGGCCGAAAAGCAGGGGTGAGGCGCATGTTGGGGGCTCCCGCTCGGGGGTCGTCGGAGGTCCGACTTCCAGAATGTCAGGCAGTCCAGGCTTTCAGCTAGAAAGGTGCTGAAACTGTCAGACAGGGGAATCGTGACGGATTCAGGATCGGAAATAAATACGGCTCCGTCAAAAAATTACTCTGTGGGTCCAATTCGCACGGGGCCGGAGTAGGACCCTGAAGGTCATGGGACCACCACGGATGACAGGGGGTTACAGAGGGGGGATGAGGGGGAAGGCAGGGGGGAACGGTTCAAAACAGGGGCGGACTGTCGAGGAACTGCGAGGCGGGACGGGTGATGGCGAAGCCTCCCGGCTCCCTTACGTTCCAGGTTGCCACAAGCGTGACCGGACCGCCTACCACCTCGGCCTCGCTGGAGTCGCCGCGGGTCTCCGCCTCGCCGTGGTGGAGGCAGAGGTGGACGCGGGCGTGGGCGGCTTCGGCCAGCCGCTGGGCCTCGGCGTGCAGGTCTCGCAGGGGCTGGAGGGCGTGGAGGCGCGTCCCTTCGGACAGGGGCCGCACGCCCAGCAGCGTGGTGCCCGTCTGGAGCGCCAGGATGAAGCCCTGGGCGCGCAGGCCCTGCTCCAGCGTGTCCATGACGGTGGCGAGCGCGGCGTAGGCGGTGTCGTCGTCCAGGTCCGTGGCGGGGAGCACCACCTCCGCGTTCACGGCGAGGACGAGCCGCGTCTGGCCCTCCACCTGGTTGGGCTCCTCGGTGGCCTCGCGCAGGGCGGTGAGGAAGGCGCTCACGCTGGGGTAGCGGCGGGTGGCGTCCTTGTTCAGGCACCGGAGCACCACCGCGTCCACGGCGGGGGACACCGGGGCCTTCACGCTGGGGCGCGGCGGCGGGGCCTCCAGGTGCATGCGCTCCAGCTCCAGCCGATCATCCGACTGGAACGGGTAGCGGCCGGTGAGCAGTTGGTAGAGCAGCACGCCCAGGGCGTACACGTCCGTGGGCGGCCCGATGCTGCCGCCGCGGAACTGCTCGGGCGCCATCGCGTGCGCGGTGCCCAGGCGCTGGCCGGCGGTGGTGAGCCCCTGCTGGCCGGGCTCCTGCTGGATGAGCTTCGCGATGCCGAAGTCCAGGAGCTTCAGCCGGGGCTTCTCCCCCTCCTCCACGACGAGGATGTTGCTGGACTTCAGGTCGCGGTGCACGACGCCCGCGCGGTGCGCCGCCTCCAGCGCGCCGCAGATGGGCTCCAGGTACGCCAGCGCGCGAGACGCGGACAGCCGCCCGCGCTCCTGCACCACCTGGCTCAGGGTGCGCCCGGAGAGCAGCTCCATCACGTAGTAGGGGCTGCCGTCCGGCATCAGCCCGAAGTCGTAGACGTCCACGATGTTCGGGTGGTGGATCTGATTGACGACGCGCGCCTCGCGCACGAAGCGCTGGAGCATCTCCCCCTGGTCCGCCAGGTGCGAGTGCAGCACCTTCACCGCGGCGTGCCGCCCCAGGATGCGGTGCTCCGCCTCGTAGACGCTGCCGTGGCCGCCGGCCGCCAGGAGGGACTTGAGCACGTACTCACCCGCGAGGGTGCCCGGCCCGCGCTCGGGACGGGTGGGTGTGGGGTGCCCCTTCTCCGAGGCGCTCGCGGCCGCGCGCGCCTGGATGCGGAAGGTGCTCTCGGAGTCCGCCGCCATGAATGTCCCGCACCCTACCATTCACGGGGTGGGTCGCGAGTACCCGTGCCGGGCTGGCGGGCCCGCCTGCCTGCCCCCTCGTTCACCAGGAGTCAGGCCCCCCGCCCCGGAGGGGGAGGGGACGTTCATTGGAGGCCGTTGGGGTATGGTGGCGGTCCGGGCCAACGCTTTGGGCCCGCACGGAGCGCGGCGTCATGCACGACAGGCGGCGAGGAGACGGCCGGCCCGAACGCAGGGGAGCGCCGGGGGGCTGGCATACATGATGACGTTGGTGGACGAGCTCACGACCTGCGCGGGCCAGTCGGTGACGGCCCCGTCCTCGACCGGGGCGTGCCTCATCCTCATCAGCACCACGACGCCGGCGGCCATCGGCAAGGCGTACCGGCTGGAGCCGGGCGAGCACGTCATCGGCCGCGGCTCGGAGGCGGAGGTGCGCATCGACGACCACGGGGTGTCGCGCAAGCACGCGCGCATCCTGCGCAAGTCGGACGGCTCGTGCCTCGTGACGGACCTGGAGTCCACCAACGGCACGTTCCTCAACGGCCTGCCGGTGTCCACCGCGGAGCTCCAGGAGGGCGACCGGCTCCAGGTGGGCACGGTGACGGTGTTCCGCTTCTCCCGCCGCGAGGTGCTGGAGCAGCGCGAGGAGCAGCTGCGGCAGGCCCTGTCCGCCGCGCGCGTGGGCATCTGGGACTGGAACGCGAAGACGGGCCAGGTGACGTGGAGCGAGCACGTGGACCGGCTGCTGGGGCTGGCCGTGGGCAAGCTGTCCGGCCGCGCCATGGACCTGGCGGAGGTCGTGCACCCGGCGGACCTGCCCCGCCTGCGCGCGAACCTGGCCACGGCGCTCCAGCAGCGCTCGCAGGTGGACGTGGAGTACCGCATCGAGCCCGCGGGCAGCGGCTACCGCTGGATTTCATGCAAGGGCGACGTGCTCCTGGACGCCGCGGGGCAGCCCGCGCGGGTGACGGGCACGGTGATGGACATCACCGCGCGCAAGCAGGCGGAGCAGGAGCTGCACCGCCAGGCGCTCATCTTCGAGAGCATCTCCGACGGCGTCGTCATCACGGACCTGGCGGGCGGCATCATCGACTGGAACACCAGCGCGGAGCGGATGTTCGGCCGCAGCCGCAAGGAGGCCATGGGCCAGACGCTCTTCAGCGTGCTGCACCCCGGTGAGACGGACCGGCTGACGGGCGCCATCCTCACCGCGCTGGAGGTGCACGGGCGCTGGAGCGGGGAGCTGGAGTTCAAGCGCGCGGACGGCATGGCGTGCGTCTGCGAGTCCGTGGTGGTGCCGCTGCGCGACGCGGAGGGGCGCGTCATCGCGAACATCATGGTGCACCGCGACCTGAGCGAGCGCCGGCAGCTCCAGGCGCGGCTGGTGGTGGCGGACCGGCTGGCCAGCGTGGGCACGCTGGGCGCGGGCGTGGCGCATGAGATCAACAACCCGCTGGCGTACATGCTGGTGAACCTGCACCTCATCCGTGAGGGGCTGGACAAGCTGGAGGCGCAGGGCGCGCCGTCGGAGCCGGTGGCCGCCATCCAGCAGCTGGTGCGCGAGACGACGGAGGGCGCGGAGCGCATCGCCACCATCGTGCGGGACCTGAAGGTGTTCGCGCGCGGCGAGCAGGAGTCGCGCCCCATGCCGGTGGACGTGCGCCGCTCGCTGGAGCTGGCGTGCAAGATGGCGGACAACGTCATCCGCCACCGCGCGCGGCTCATCACGGAGTTCGAGCCGGTGCCCGCGGTGGAGGCCAGCGAGGCGCGGCTGTGCCAGGTGTTCCTGAACCTGCTGCTCAACGCGGCGCAGGCCATCCCGGAGGACCCGTCCTCCGTCACCGAGCACGAGATCCGCGCCATCATCCGCCCGGGCGAGCCGGGCAAGGTGGTGGTGGAGGT
Organism: Pseudomonadota bacterium; assembly: GCA_023424585.1. Lineage (GTDB taxonomy): Bacteria > Myxococcota > Myxococcia > Myxococcales > Myxococcaceae > Corallococcus. Next base: position 660 of record JAFADT010000384.1, on the reverse strand, counting down.
GCGCGACACCGGCGTGGGCATGACGCCGGAGGTGCTGGGGCGCATCTTCGACCCGTTCTTCACCACCAAGGCGGTGGGCGTGGGCACGGGGCTGGGGCTGTCCATCTGCCACGGCATCGTGGAGTCCATGGGCGGCTCCATCCAGGCGGAGAGCACGCCGGGGCAGGGCAGCACCTTCCGCGTGGTGCTGCGGTCGGCGGCGCACGAGCCGGACCTCTACCCCCGGCTGTCGGCGACGGCGCCGGCGGGGGCGCGGGCGCGCATCCTGGTGGTGGATGACGAGCCCAACGTGACGGTGGCGCTCCAGCGCTCGCTGGCCACGGAGCACGAGGTGTCCACGGCGAACAGCGCGCAGGCCGCGCTGCGGCTGGTGAACGAGGGCGGCCGCTTCGACCTCATCCTCTGCGACGTGATGATGCCGGGGATGACGGGCATGGACCTGTACTTCGAGCTGGGGCGCTCGGCGCCGGAGCAGGCGGGGCGCATGGTGTTCATGACGGGCGGGGCCTTCACCCCGCGCACCACGTCGTTCCTGCGGGATGTGCCCAACCTCAAGCTGAGCAAGCCGCTGGACCTGGCGCAGCTGCGCGAGCTGGTGGGCCGCTCGGCGGAGGCGTCTCGATGAGCGCCTCCTCCGGTCACCCCGCGGCTCCTCCGGAG
>JAFADT010000680.1 GCA_023424585.1 Pseudomonadota bacterium | reverse complement strand
TCATGGCGTCCCCTTCTCGTGCGCGCCGCGCGCGAGGAGTCGTTGCGAGATCTCCTGCTCCGACAGGTCCTCGAGCCCATCCAGGAAGGCATCCAGCTCTTCATGGGCCGAGGCCGACTGCCTGGGGGCCGGCTCGGGCTTCAGCCCGAGCAACCCGGAGAGGTGCTCCGTCAGGGCCTCGACGGTGGGGTGGTCGAAGAGCAGGGTGGCGCCGAGGTGCTGACCCGCGTCGCACTCCAGCGTGTTCTTCAGCTCCACCGCGGTGAGCGAGTCGAGCCCCAGGTCGAACAGGCGCTGGCGTGGCTCGATGACGGTCCGCTCCCCCAGGCCGAGGACGCGGGCCACCTGCACGCGGACGTAGGTCATCAACAGCGAGCGGCGCTCGTGCGACGGCGTCTGGGAGAGCTGCTCCAGCAGCCTGGGACGCGGCGCCTCCGCGGGCCTGGAGCCCCGGGTGAGGGGCTCCAGGAAGGGCGCACGGGCGCGGTGGGGCACCGCTTGCGCGAACCTCGCCCAGTCCATGGGCAGCACCGCCACCTGGGGTGTCCCTTGTTTCAGCAGCCGCTCCAGCACGGCGAGTCCCTGCTCGGGAGGAATGGTCCCCAGGCCATGGCTCCTCCAACGCTCCTGCTGGGAGTCCGCCACGCCCGCCGCCATGCCCACCTGGGCCCACGGGCCCCAGTTGATGCTCAGCGCCGGGAGGCCCTGCGCGCGCCGCGACCAGGCCAGGGCATCCAGGAAGGCATTGGCCGCGGCGTAGAGCCCCTGGCCCGGTGAGCCGAGCAGGGCCGCGGCGGACGAGAAGCAGACGAAGAAGTCGAGCCGCTCTCCCAGCGTCGCCTGGTGGAGGTTCCATCCTCCGGCCACCTTGGGGGCGAGCACGCGGCCCAGCCGTTCGGCGTCCTGCTGTCCCAGGACGCCGTCCGAGAGAACGCCCGCTGCGTGGAGCACGCCCCGGAGCGGAGGCAGCGACGCGCGGATGGACTCCAGGGCGCGGTCGACCTCCGAGCGCACGGCCACGTCCATCCGCTCCAGCCGCACGGTGACGCCGTCTCGTGCCAGACGGGCCACCCACTCCCGTGTCGGGTCCGAGGGCTCGGAGCGGGAGGCCAGCACGAGGTGGCGGGCGCCCCGGCGGACCAGCCACCGCGCCACCTCCAGGCCGAGCGCGCCGCGACCTCCGGTGATCAGGTAGGTGCCTTCCGGGCCGATGCCCCGCGTGGGTCCCGGGGCCTCGGAGGCGCGCGGATCCGCGGGCTGCGCGATCACCACCTTGCCGACATGGCGGGCCTGGGCCATGTGGCGGAACGCGCCCTCGGCGTCGCGCAGCGGGAAGACGCGGGCGGGGAGGGGCTGGAGCGTGCCGACCTCGAAGTCCGCCATCAGCTCGCGCAGCATGGCGGTGATTCGCGCGGGCTCCTGTTGCGCCACCTGTCCCAGGTCGAACGGCAGGTAGCGCACGTCCGGCCTGAGCTGGTGGGCCTCGGCCGGATCGAGGATCCCCAGCTTGCCGATCTCGATGAAGCGACCGCCCCGGGCGCACAGCGCGAGGCTGGCGGAGAGGAACTCGCCGTTGAGGCTGTTGAGCACGACGTCCACGCCGCGCCCGCCGGTCAGGGTCATCACCTGCTCGCGGAAGTCGAGCGTGCGCGAGCTCATCAGGTGCTCCACCCCGAGCGCGCGCAGGGCCTCCCACTTGCCAGGGCTGGCGGTGGCGAAGACCCGGGCCCCCGCCCGCAGCGCGAGCTGGACGGCGGCCATGCCCACTCCACCTGCGGCCGCGTGGATGAGCACCGTCTCCCCGGCGCGAAGTCGCGCCAGACCATGCAGCCCGTGATGCGCCGTGAGGAAGGCGATGGGGAGGGTGGCCGCGTCGATGAGGCTCAGGGCCGCGGGCTTGCGGGCGACGAACGCGGCGTTCACCGTCACGAAGCTGCCGAGGCTGCCGATCGCCTGGGCCGCGAGGACCTCATCGCCGGGTTGAAGGTCTGGGACGCCTTCGCCGACGCGCGCCACGGTGCCGCTGCACTCGAAGCCGAAGTGCAGCTCGCCTGCCGTCAGGGGACGCCCCTCCGCCGAGCGTGGAGTGACCATGCCCAGCGCCTGGAGCACGTCCCGGAAGTTGAGCCCGGTGGCGCGCACGGTGAGCTCCACCTCGCCAGGGCCCGGCACGCGCCGGGGCAGCGGCTCCAGGCGCAGCGCCTCCAGCGCGCCCGTGCGGGGGATGCGGAGCTGGACGGGGCCTCCCCCGAGAGTGGTGGGCTCGGAGGCGTCGTCCGACCGGTGGCGCACCAGTCGCGCGACGTACCTCCGGCCCCCGCGCAGCGCGAGCTGGTCCTCTTCATCCGGGCTCCACAGGGCTTCGAACAGGGCTCGCGCCGTCTCTTCGCGTGCCCCGCCGGTGTCGGGCTCCAGGTCGACGCAGGTGCACTTGAGCTCCGGGTGCTCGGTCGCGACCGCGCGCCCCAGGCCCCACAGCGTCGCTTGATGCGGGTGCAGTGCCCCGGGAGGTTGGGACACGGGCTGTGCGCCGCGCGTCACCACCCACAAGCGCGGAGGCGCCCGCGTTCCGGAGA
>JAFADT010000374.1 GCA_023424585.1 Pseudomonadota bacterium | reverse complement strand
CTCCGGAGGAGGCCCGGGCTCCGGGCGGCACCGAGGCCACCCAGGCCCCGCGCGGGCCCATCACCCTGGCCCAGCTGGTGGCACGGGCGCGCACGCAGGACGCGCGCGTGGCGGAGGCCACCGCGGAGCTGCGCAAGTTCCAGGCGCTCTATGATCAGGCCCGCTGGGCCTGGTTCCCCAAGTTCGAGATCACCCTGGGCGGCGGCGGCCCCGTCCCCGAGGCGCGCAACAACGGCCTGGGGGGACCGCCCACCACGGAGGCGTCGCTGGAGGGCGACTGGAACTTCGGCAAGGTGGGCGTGACGGTCTTCTCCACCGGCAACGCGGTGCTGCCGCTGTACACCTTCGGCAAGCTCTCCGCGCTGAAGAAGGCCGGCGAGCAGGGCCCCAAGGTGGGCGCGGCGCTGCGCGAGCGGGCGCGCGCGGAGGCGGGCTTCCAGGCCGCCCAGGCGTACTACGGCTACCAGCTGGCCCGGGCGGGCCTGAAGCAGCTGGAGGACGTGTCCAAGCGCCTCAAGGACGCGGGCGACAAGATCGACGCGCTGCTCAAGCAGGACTCGGATCAGGTCACCAAGCTGGACACGTTCAAGCTGGGCTACTTCCGCCAGCTGGTGGAGTCGCAGCGGGCCGCCGCCCTCCAGGGCGAGCAGTTCGCGCTGACCGCCATCCGGATCCTCGCCGGCGTGGAGCCGGACGAGCAGGTGGAGGTGGTGGAGGAGGACCTGCCGCTCCAGGAGGAGGTGAAGGTGCCCGACCTGGAGACGGCGTTGCGGGAGGCCAACGAGCGCCGCCCGGAGCTGAAGGCCATCGCCGCGGGCATCATCGCGCGCGAGCAGGAGGTCCTCATCCGCGAGCGCAGCTACTACCCGGACCTGGGGCTCGCGGGCTACTACGACATCCGCTGGACGAGCAGCGCCACGCGCCAGCGCAGCCCCTTCGCCTACGATCCGTACAACGACCGCACCGCCGGCCTGGGCCTGGTGCTGCGCGGCACCTTCGACATCCCCATCAAGGACGCCCAGTTGGAGCAGGCCCGCGCGGAGCTGGACAAGATGCACGCGCAGGAGCTGACGCTCAAGGCCGGCATCCGGCTGGAGGTCACCCAGGCGCAGGGCCAGCTCGAGGCGGCCTACGCGCGCGCCAGGTCCTTCACGGAGGCGGAGAAGAACGCGAAGCGCTGGGCCACCGCCGCCTACGCCGCGTTCGACCTGGGCACCGGCGACACGCGTGAGCTGGTGGACGCTTTCACCGCCCTGGCGCAGGCCTCCGCCGAGCGCGGCAAGAGCTGGCACGACGTGCGCGTGGGGCTCGCGTCACTCGCCCGCGTCACGGGTGCCGTCCCCGGGGCGGATGAATAACCCTTCCAGGCTGCCAGTCCTCACAGGTGTCGTCACACCTGAACTTCCATCCGGAGCTTCATCGACATGATCGCTTCCCTGCTTGCCGCCACGCTGCTCGCCGCCGCTCCCGTGAGCCCCATCAACGTGGTGAAGAACGGCAACGCCGCCGTCCAGAAGGCGGCCAATGCCCCCGGCGCCACCGTGCAGTCCCTGGCGAACGTCGTGGAGTCCTTCGTCGACTTCGAGGAGCTCGCCAAGCGCGCCCTGGGCGAGAAGGCCTGGGCGGGCCTCACCGCCGCCCAGCGCAAGGACTTCACCGAGACCATGACGGGGCTGCTGCGCGCCTCGTACGCCCAGAAGGCCATCGGCCAGGCGAAGGCGGACGTGAAGTACGGCAAGGAGAGCGTGCAGGGGAGCGAGGCCACGGTCGACACGGAGCTCACCGTGAAGTCGGACCAGGTCCCCGTGAACTACAAGCTCTTCAAGGCGTCGCCCAAGGCCGACTGGCGCATCTACGACGTCGTCACGGACGAGGTGTCGCTGGTGGACACCTACAGCGGCCAGTTCAAGAAGATCCTCTCCACCAAGGGCTTTGACGGCCTGCTGACGACGCTCAAGGCCAAGCGCGCCCAGTTGGAGAAGGAGAACGCCAACACCAGCGCGGCCTCCGTGAAAGAGTCCGCCGCCGGCTCCACGGGCGCCGCGCCGCAGGCGAAGTAGGGCAGGGCGCCTTCCGACAGCCTCACGCCGTTCCTTCCGCCCGGGGCCAGGATGCGCCCGGGCGGAGGCGTTTCAGGCCCCGGCGAGGGGCCCCGCGGCCTCAGGTGGGCCGCTGGTACACGCGGTACGTCTTGGAGCGCTGGCCGCCCATGGACTCGATGGCGCGGTTGACCAGGTGGTTGTCCTCCAGCGTCCAGGAGATCTCCCCGCCCGAGTACCCCAGCTCCTTCGCGGTGCGCAGGGTGTCCAGGTAGAGGATGGCGTCCAGGCCGCGGCGCCGGTAGCCCTCCTTGATGCCCAGGGTGATGAGGCGCAGCCGCTTGAGCCTGCGCGACGCCAGCACCAGCTTCACCAGGCCGATGGGCAGGCCGAAGGTGGTGAGCCGTCCGTTGGCCGCCTTGAAGGCCTCGTTGGCGTCCGGCAGCGTCATGGAGAAGGCCACGGGCTCGCCCTTCACCTCCGCGATGAGCAGCAGCTCCGGACGCACGATGGCCTTCATCTCCTTGGCCATGTGCTCGAACTCGCGGTCCGTGAAGGGGATGAAGCCCCAGTTCTTCTCCCAGGCCGCGTTGTAGATCTCCTTGATGCGCGCGACCTCCGCGGGGAAGTCCTTCAGGTTCACCGCGCGCACGGTGATGCCCTCGCGCTGGCGGATCTTCTCCGCGATGCGCGCCACCTTCTCCGGCGGCGGCGTGGACGCGGACAGCTCCCACGCCCACAGGTCCTTCGCCTTGGTGAAGCCGCACGTCTGGAGCAGGTCCGCGTAGTACGCCGGGTTGTACGGCATCATCAGCGCGGGCGGGCTGTCGAAGCCCTCCACGAGCAGGCCCCAGTCCTGGTTGGAGGAGAAGTTGGCCGGCCCCAGCACGGTGTCGATGCCGCGCGCCTTCAGCCACGCGCTGGCCGCGTCCAGCAGGCCCCGCGCCACGCCCGCGTCGTTCACGCACTCGAAGAGGCCGAAGAAGCCCTCCTTGGTGCCGTGGAACTCCATGTGGCGCGGGTTCTTGATGGCGGCCACCCGGCCCACCACGTCCTGCCCGCGGCGCGCGAGGAACAGCTCCACCTCCGCGTAGTCGAAGAAGGGGTTCTTCTTCGGGTCCAGGAAGTCGCGGCGCTCCATCTCCAGCGGCGGAACCCAGTTCGGCGCGTCACGGTAGAGCGTGTACGGCAGCCGGATGAACGCCGTCCGGTCCGCCGCGCCGCGCACAGGGGTCACCTGCACGTCGGAGGGGATGGAGGGAGCGGCGGAGGACGCTTCGTGCTTGGCGGGGTGGGCCATATGTGAGGGGCTCAGTTCCTTTCGGCCTGGTTGCCGCCGTCGGAACCGTCGCTGCCGTTGCGCATGAAGAGCTGCGCGCCCTTCTCCAGGAGCACGCCGCCCAGCTCGCTGCGCTTCTCCCACAGCTTGCGGGGCGCGCCGCCCAGCCGCCGCAGGTCCTCCGGCTGCAGGTTCGCCGCGCGCCAGGTGAGCTGCTCCACCGCGTCGAAGAACTTCCCGGCCATCTCCCGCGACGACATCCGCGACAGCTGGTCCAGGGAGAAGCCCTTGTCCGCGAGCAGGCCGGCGCTGCCCGCCGCCCACGTCTCGCTCGCTTTGTTGCTGCGCACCGCGCTGCCCGGCCGGGCGATCTTCACCGGCTCGTACACCGTGGGGCGCGTCTCCGGGATGACGTTGAGCTTGCGGCCGATCTTCTCGAAGGTGTCCAGCACCTGATCCAGCTGCGCGTCCGTGTGCGTCGCCATGTAGCTGGTGCGGATGAGCGCGTGGCCCGCCTCCACCGCCGGCGGGATGACGGGGTTGGCGAACACGCCCGCCTCGTGCAGCGCGCGCCAGAAGCGGAAGCACTTCACCTGGTCGCCGATGTGCACCGGCACCACCGGCGTCACCGACACGCCCGTGTCGAAGCCCATGGCGCGGAAGCCGTTGTGCATCTTCTCCGCGATGTCCAGCAGGCGCGCGCGGCGCTGCGGCTCCGCCTCGATGATCTCCGTCGCCTTCAGCGCCGCCGCGATGGACGCGGGCGTCATGGACGCGGAGAAGATGACCGAGCGCGCCTTGTGGCGGATGTAGTTGATGACCTCGAAGGGGCCCGCGAGCACGCCGCCCAGCGACGCGAAGCTCTTGGAGAACGTGCCCATCACCAGGTCCACGTCCTTCTCCAGGCCGAAGTACTCGGAGGTGCCCCGGCCCAGCTCGCCCAGCACGCCCATGGCGTGGGCGTCATCCGTCATCACGCGGGCGTTGTACTGCTTCGCCAGCTCCACGATGCGGGGCAGGTTGCAGATGTCGCCCTCCATGGAGAACACGCCGTCCGTGACGATGATCTTCCCGGCGCCCGGCTCCGCCGCGGCCAGCAGCTGCTCCAGGTGCTCCATGTCGTTGTGGCGGAACTTGCGCTCCGTCGCGAACGACAGGCGCACGCCGTCCACCAGCGACGCGTGGTTCGCGCGGTCGCTGAACACGATGTCGTGACGGCCCAGGATGGACGCCAGCGCCAGGTTCGTCTGGAACCCGGTGGAGATGACGATGGCCGCCTCCCGGTTGAGGAACTTCGCCAGCCGCGCCTCCAGCTCCTCATGCAGCGCCAGCGTGCCGTTGAGCAGGCGCGAGCCGGAGCAGGTGGTGCCAAAGCGCTCCGTGGCCTTGATGGCCGCCTCCTTCACGCGCGGATCCGAGGACAGGCCCAGGTAGTTGTTCGAGCCCACCATGATGACCCGCCGCCCCTCGATCTCCACCTCCGTGGCGCCGTGCGACGCCTCGATGGCCCGGAAGTACGGGTACAGGCCGGTGGCCTTGGCGATGCGGTAGTCCTTCCAGGTACGGCACTTGTCGAACACGTCGCTCATGGTGGTCTTTCTTACGCGTCGGGGGGTGTGGATCCGAGCCGCTTTCCATGTGCAGGGCGCGTTCCAGCTTCGGATTGCCCGGCCGCGCGAACACCCAGGGGGACGACGCGTGGGGGTCAATAAAGAGGGAAATCCACACTGTCAAGGCGGGGACGGCGCCATCGCACCCGGTGTGGGGCATCCGTGTCAGGGCGCGCCTTGACAGCCGTGGCGCATTGGTGGCACGCCGCGCCCCCAGGCCTGCGTTCGCCAGTGGATGCTCCAGCACCCTGCGCACACATGGGTTCACATGGGGAATGGGTTGTGAGGGGCCGTCTGTTTCGGGGGCCTGGATCATGGCCGGCTTATTGCTTCGCCGGCCAGCATCAGAGGAGCAGACGGTGTCCCAAGCACGACGGCAGCGGTGGTTCGAGGGCTTCATCCAGGCAGCGATGTCGCGCCCCTGGCAGGTGCTGCTCGCCATCGCCCTCTTGACGGCCGTCACGGGCGTCTTCGCGTCCCGCCTGGAGTTCCGCGGGTCGTTCGTGGAGCTGCTCCCGGAGGGCGCCCCGGAGGTCCGGGATCTGACACGCGTGTCAGAGAAGGCGGGCGGGGACGGGTACCTGGTCATCATGGCCAAGGGCGCGGCGCCGGAGGCCCTCAAGGCCTACGCCCGGGACTTCCAGAAGCGCCTGGAGGCGCTGCCGGAGGTCCGCTACGTCGAGCACCACTACGACGTGGCCTTCTTCCGCCGCCACGGGCTGCTGCTGCTGCCCACGGCGGAGGTCGCCTCGCTGCGTCAGGACCTGGAGGCCCGGGTCCGCTACGAGAAGGAGCGCGCGAGCCCCCTCTTCGTGGACCTGGGCGCGGACATCGCGCCGCCCACCTTCGAGGAGATCGCGAGGAAGCACACCCCGGACACGTCGCTGCCGGAGACGCTGGCGAACAAGGAGGGCACCGAGGTCTACCTGATGATCAAGCCGTCGGGGACGGCGGGGGACCTGGAGTTCGCGCGGCGCTTCGTGGCCACGGTGTTCGACACCGGCCGGAAGCTCGCGGCGGAGCAGTACCCGGGCGTGACGCTGGAGGCGACGGGCAACTTCCAGAACCGCATCGAAGAGGACGCGGTGATGCGCAGCGACCTGTCCAACGCGGGCCTGTTGTCCGCGCTCATCGCGGTGGGGCTGATCCTCCTGGCCACCCGGCGCATCTCCGCGCTGGCGGTGGTGGGCGTGCCGGTGATGGTGGGGCTGGTGCTGACGTTCGCGTTCGCGCAGGGCGCCATCGGCCACCTCAACATCGTGACGGGCTTCCTGGTCGCCATCCTCATCGGCCTGGGCATCGAGTACGGCGTCCACCTCTCCATGCGCTACTGGGAGGAGCGCGAGCAGCACGGCGTGAAGGAGTCGCTGACGGCGGCAGTGCGCGGCACCTTCAGCGGGGCGCTCACGTCCGCCTTCACCAACGCGGCGGCGTTCTTCGTGCTGGTGCTGGCGCAGTTCCACGCCTTCCAGCAGTTCGGCCTGCTCGCGGGCGTCGGCGTGCTGATGGCGGTCCTGACCGCGTACGCGATGGGGCCCTCGCTGCTCGCCATCGCGGAGCGCATCCGCCC